>CAZNRV010000254.1:0-2927 GCA_964575495.1 uncultured bacterium | reverse complement strand
CCCTGAAAACAGAAGGTCCGCTGGCTTTGTTAACTATGGACCCTGATGGCGAGCCTTATCTGCGGCTTGGTCGGGTTACCTATCTGGTTGGAATTCTCGGACTGAATGAAATGGTTCAATACCATCTCGGTCAAGAGTTGCATGAAAGCGAGCAGGCGTTCCGGTTCGGACTGAAGGTGATCGCCTTTCTCAATCTTGAGTGCAAGCGGCTGGCGCAAACCCATAAAATCCGGCTGGTTTTGGAGCAGACGCCAGCTGAGTCAACCGCTTACCGGCTGGCAAAACTGGATTTGGAGTTTTATCCGGAGCAGGCGCTGCAGGTGGCCAAGGGCGATGTTAATTCCGGTTCAGTTTATTACACCAATTCTACCTATCTGAACATCTCCGCCCCCATTGACCCGATTGAACGGGTGTATTATGAAGGGAAATTTCATGATATGATTGAGGCGGGTGCCCTAACCCATGTCTGGCTTGCCGACTCAAGACCACCGAAGGAGTCAATCGCCAACTTTGTGCTTAAGACATTTAATCAAACCCGCAATGCCCAGATTGCCTTTTCACCCGAATTCACCACCTGTGCCCGGTGCCACCGAACCAGCCGTGGACTTAATAGCACCTGTCCTTGGTGCCATTCAGCCGAGGTTGACCATATCACAAGGGTTACCGGCTATTTCTCCCGGGTTTCAGGCTGGAATGCGGGCAAACGGCAGGAACTGAAAGACCGGTATAAAACCGATTTGCAGGGTCTCAAGGGGTCGTTTAAGGTAAACGGTTAAATTTGCAGATTCAGGTTTTCGTTAAGCCTAAGTCAAAGATAAATAAGATTATACCTGAGCCGGATGGGTGTTTTACCGTAATGGTTAACGCGCCGCCAGTTGAAGGTAAAGCTAACCAGGCGGTAATTGCTGTGCTTGCCGATTTTTTTGCTGTGCCCAAAACCAGTATCCGCCTGATTGCCGGCGTTAAGTCCCGGCGCAAGGTTTTTCAAATTCTGAGCAACATTAAGTAGCCTCGGTCAGTAGTTTAAATTCAGTGGGTGCGAGCTGATAATCGGTTTTGACATCAATCGCCAATTCATAGCGTCGGGCAAACTCTGTTAGTCTTTCGTACCATTCGGTGGTGAGAAACTCGGTGAGCGCGGGCGCAGCAAGAATTCTTATCCGTCTGCCCCGGAGTTTCGGCAGCTTTGTCAGGATCATCCTTTCGATACGCATCGCCACTTCAGAACGTGAGCGCACCCGACCTGAACCCTGACAGACCGGGCAGGTCTCAAACAAAAGATACATCATCCCTGGTCGGGTTCGTTCCCGGGTCATCTCCAAGAGTCCAAATCTGCTCATTTTGGAAAAGTCCGATTTAGCCCGGTCGTTTGCCAGTTGTGCCTTTAACTCTTGGACAACACGCTCGGTATTTTTGGGGTCTTCCATATCAATGAAATCGATGATGATAAGTCCTGCGAGGTCACGCAACCTTATCTGCCGGGCAATCTCAGCAGCCGCTTCAAGGTTTGTTTCAAGTATCAGTTTCTCCGGGTTCTCCTCTTGGGCGGAACGCCCGGTATTGACATCTATCGCTACCATCGCTTCGGTCTGGTCAATGGTAATAAATCCTCCACCTTTAAGCCAGATGCGCTTGTGGAAAAGCCTTTCCAGTTCCGCCTCCACACCTGCCTGTTCGAGCAAAGGTGTTTCGCCCTGATAAAGTTCGACTCGGCGCTTGAATCTGGGTGCGACCCTGGCGATATAATCACTGATTGCCTTATGGCAAGGTTCGTAATCTGCTATAACCTTTTCGACATCCTCATTGAGCAGGTCACGCACCACCTTGATTGCAATTGAAGGCTCTTCGTAAAGGAGTGCTGGTGATGCCACCTCTTCTGCCTTTGCCCTCACCTCCTCCCAGATTCGCTCCAGTTCTTGATACTCTAATTTCAAATCTTCAGATGAGGCCTCTTGTGCTACCGTGCGGATGATGAGTCCGGCATGATGACTTTTAAACTGGCGCACTGCTTCCCTGAGCCGGTTGCGCTCCTTCCGTTCGCTGATGCGCCGGGAGATGCCTATTCGCTGGGCATTGGGGAAATAAACCAGATACCTGCCGGGAATGGATACAAAAGAGGTCAGGCGCGCCCCTTTTTCGGCAAATGGGTCTTTAACGACCTGAACCAAAATTTCCTCACCTTCGCGCAGGCTGATGGTGCGAGGCTGGGGTCTGCTACCTTCAGTTTCATCTCCCTCTTCCTCAAGGGTATCAAACTCAGGTATCTCAATGAGCGGCAGAAACCCGTTTTTGCGCAGGCCGATGTTGATAAATGCTCCGCGTAGACCTTTGACAACGTTTTCAACCCTGCCCTTATAAATCCGACCGACAAGGTTCTGTTGCTCTGCCCGCTCAACATAAAACTCGACCAGGCGGTCGTTCTCAAAGACCGCTACCCTTGTTTCCCATTCGTTGGCGCTGACAAAAATTTTCGTCTTGATTTTCATAATTCCTCCATCTGAAATTTATTTGACCACCGGTTCACCAAATGGCGAGAGCAGTTTGCCATTGCTGAGAACCAGGCAGTCTTTACGCTTAATCCGCAGGCATCTAATCTGAGGTGCCGGTATTTCGAGGATGCGTGCGAGGATATCAAACAGTTTTATACCCGGGGCAATGGTTAGGTCAAAAAGATATGAGCCGTCATCCTGCCGGCAGAAAAGTCTCACGCCCGGAACACCGGTCGCCTTGTGGGTTTTCTCAGTCAAAATTTCGGGTAAATTAATCTCATATCTGCCAAGGTTGATTATCTCTCCAAGTGCCGGGCTGCTTTGCGGAACCAGTTGGGCGGCGACAATCCGCAATCCCTTGGAGAGAAAAGGTCCGAGGTCGCGAATGATATTTCCTGAATATTGATAACTGGTGTAGATATCAACATACTCTCCCTG
>CAZNRV010000253.1:0-3722 GCA_964575495.1 uncultured bacterium | reverse complement strand
CTGCAGTAAGATAGTGGGCTTCCTGTTTTGTTCCCACATCTATTAAGGTTATCGTCTCTTGTGGAATTACAGGTTTACCACCGAATGACTTTGCAACTGCCGCTTCAATATTTGCCACTCTTGTCCACACCACCTTCCAGGGTGCAAAGGTGTAGTCTTTGACGCTATACATAAAATAGAATCCTTGTCTTTCTGCTAATTCCATAACCACGCGGCTTTTTCGCGCCGCAAGTTCATCCCTAAAATGCAAGAACCACTTATAAGCATAGGGGAAATTTAATTTCATTTGACTTTCGGGAATAGCATATTTAGGGTCGTGCGGCTGCTGCGGGATAATTATGTATGCCGATGGTGTTGCCTGCCAGCGTTTAACATCCCTGCCCCGCAAAAGTGGATAGAGCAACTCCTTTTCTATCGGCGCCTGAATTGATTCAACCTGCCGTTTTGCACCTTCGGTGATATTGGAAACAACTGCCAATCCGCCTGGCCGCTCGCCGATAATCTCAACCCAGTAAACCCCATTGGCACCACCGGTGTAAGCCCCAGCGTGTGCCACATAGTCTGACTTGCCCAGAACCTTTTGCACCGCCTTTAATGCCTGTGGTCTTGCCGTGAGCCACTGGGAAGTCGGGTCTTTGCTATTAACCGGCACAGCGATAAACTGGCGAAATTGAACCTTTTCCTCAATATCTTTCCAGGTTGCGTCCTGATGGATTGCCCCGCTTTTACCCATTTTCTTCTGCCACATCAAGTAAGTGAATCTGCCATACTGGGTCTCTTTACCTTTCTGCAGGACAAATACCGCGGTTCTATTAGTGGCACCTTCAAATGGCTGGAAGTTAGTCACGTCATCAACATGAACTATCCCCAGTTTTGTGCCATCAGGCAGGGTAAACTTGCGAAAACCCCTGCCCGCATCGGTCTTGAACACCGATTGGGTTATCAGAAAACCGAGTCTGCCGCCACGCTTCAGATTCTGATCAGCCACAACATAGGTCATTAAGGCGGAGATATCCATCTTACTACTGCCGTGACGGGCGCGCAAGCCCTGGTGAGGAAAAAGCCCGTATTTATGCTGAAATAATGGGATAACCTCCTCATCCCGATAATTCTCGGGCAGATTTTCCCAGTTGACCCAGGGCGGATTGCCCACAATGTAGTCAAAGTTCTTCAGGAACACCGGGGCAAAGGCATTTTTTATCACCCTTGCCCAGACGCCATTAATCCGGTTGTGTTTCAGTTCCAGAAGCCGTTCATATAAATCACCGAGCAGTTGCAGGGCATCTGCATTATGAATCGGGTCAAGTTTGAGTTCAGCAGAAAGACGGGAAATTGCGGAATTGCGGTCAAGTTCAATTTCAACCATCTCCTCCAGCACCTCTGCCAGCCGCTTGATAAGAGCGCGATTGATAACCACCTTGGGCAGAATAAATTCACCTACCGCGGTCCTTATTCTGAACCGGTCTCTGCCAAAGAAGTCCTCAGCCTCATTGGGTGTAACCACCGAGTCACAGAGATAAACCGGAATTGAAATATCATCCTTGCGATGCTCAAGCAGGTCGCCCAGTGCCAGAAGGTAGTTTGCCCTGGCAGTGATGACCGCCAGTGGGTTCAGGTCAAACCCAACGACATTCATAAGAATTTTTTCCATCACCTCAGACTCCGGCAGCATCCTTTTTCGGGCGTATTCGCGCATTTTGCGGATAGCAATTACCAGAAATGTCCCAGAACCACACGCAGGGTCAAGGATGCGGTCGCTGGGTTTGAGTTTATCAATGACAGTCATATCAATCAGGCGCTCTGCCAGCCAGTCCGGTGTGTAGTATTCACCTAAGTTATGACGCAGTTTTTTCGGCACCAGCCCCTGATAGAGAACCTTCAAAATGTCACGGGTGACATTTGGGTCAGCATCCAGTGTAACCAGAGAATAGTTGGCGAGTTTATTTATCATCTCCCGTGTTGCTGATGCTATTCGGCTATCCCAGGCTTCCAGATACCATCTGAAAAAGTCGCCCTCAAGAAAATTGGCAATGCCAAAGTCCTTGAAAATTCCTCCCCGCTCAATTTTCTCCATAAAACCCTTCAGACCACTGTCGTCATAAGAAAGCGCCTGCCGCAAATTGGTGCCAATTCTGGGCATCAGATAAAACTGGACAATCTGAACCGTAAGGAGTTTGATGAAGGTAGCATAATAGGTATGCAGGCAGAAGAAGAATTTGAATGGGTCAAGGTTTGGGTCTTTAACCGCAAAGCGCTCGGCTTCCAGTGCCAAGTCCAGTCTTGATGCCCCGGCATAATCGCAAACTTCGGAGAATTGCATTGACCACTGCTCAAACATCTTCTTCACAAATGGCACATCGGTATTGCTCAGGGTTTGATAAAGGGTGCTGACCATCTTACGGGCAACAGGTGAGTTTTCACCAAAATCCTGAATCAGGTATTCGGGCTGAACCGCCCGCTCCAGACTCAATGATGCCAAAAGCGATAAAAACCGCTCGCAGGAGGTTGCGTTTACTGGCACCGGCTCCTCCACCCGCCAAGTCTGTTCTGAAGGCATAATGAAGATAAAATGTAAGCCATCCCAGACCACCGCAGCCAGCCTTTCCGGTCGGTGTCTTTCTCGACGGGGGAGTTCTTTGAGGTATTTGATGGTCTGGTCGGTCCATTTCTCATTACCCATCCCAGTCCTTCTGATTTTACCCGGCGCCTTGTATTCAATGATCAGCCGGTTATAAACCGCATCGGCTCTGCCATTGGCAAGGGTGTATTCCTCCCTGGGCTGAAGGTCAAGTTCCAGTTCCTGTGAAAAATCTTTAATCAGCGCATAGGCGCGGGAGCGAAACTCCTGCTCATTACCTACCGAGGTCTCTGCCGCCTTTTTAACCACCCGGGCAAACTGTTCTGCCCGCTGACGGATGCCAGATTCCAACTCGGCAACAGAAGGCATTAAAACTCTTTCACCCGGTAGGTCGGCTTGGGGAATACTATCTTCACCGGCTGACGATAAACCGGATGGCTGATTATCAATTCGCCTGAGACCAGCCTGCCGATGTTGAACTTTAACTCCTTGTCCAAAAAGTTATATGCCTTTTCTTGAAGTTCGGCTGCTGCACTTCTGCCAATCACCTTAGTGGCACAGTTGCCGGTTACCCGTTCATGCGCCTGGGACATAAATTGCTGGCAGGAGATTAAAACAACCCCCAGAGACCTGCCCCGTTCAGCAATGTCAATCACATTCTGGGTCAGGGGTGAAACCTGATGCCCGGAGGGCGCATACTTGTTCAACTCATCAACAAAGATGATTATCTTGTCCGGCACCGGCTTGCCGCGACGCCCAGGCAGGTCTTCAGACTTGAGCCGGTAAACCGCGCGCAAAAGGTCGCCAAAGACCAGCATCTGTTCATGGTCATAAAGTTTGGCAATGTCCACAACATAGACATTACCTCCTTCCAGGGTCTTAGCCAGAGTCTCGCCAAGAGGTTTTTCACCTCGGGAAAGGCTCTCTACAAATACGCCCGATTGCCTGGTTTTAACCATCCGGCGCATATGGCGACGAAAAACTCCCAGCGAGGTTGATTTGATGTTGTGCCAGTCGCCCTTACGATTAGGGTCATAAATCGGAGGACCATCAAGGAGATTGGTCCAACTGCTGACATTCTGAAACTCCCGTTCGTTAGCAAGAACACCCTCCCGAATCTCGCTGATGATTGACTCAATGGTAT
>CAZNRV010000252.1:0-6095 GCA_964575495.1 uncultured bacterium | reverse complement strand
GTTAAATACCGTTTTCTAATCATTGACTTGGGCAGAGTTTCCTTTACCATTGTAAGGTTCATGAAAGGCATAATAATGAAGTTGTTTCCGGTTTTGTCCGGGCTGGTTGTCTTGTTTATTTTTGCAACCGGCTGTGAGAATAAGGCGCCATCGGTGCCGATTGTTTTCGGGAAGCAGCGCGCCCGACCGAATGATACGGTGATGGTTTCGGCGCTGTCGGTTGATAAGGAGGGTGATTCAATTTCCTATTTGTTTGAATGGAGTAATGAGGGCGGTTCTGAATGGAGTGAGTGGCTGCCTTCCGGGATAGAATGTTTTCGTGCGGTTGAGTTTGCTGATACCGGCAATTATTTTCTGCGGGTGAAGGCAAGGGATGCGCGTCAGGAGTCGGGCTGGTCAGACACATTTTTTGTCGTTATCAGGTTTTATCAGCCCCTGGCGCCAAGAAGACCAGTTGGACCGGACACGGTGTTTGTTAATGATACGGTGGCTTTTGCCTCGTCCTGCAATCATCCTTTGGAGGAGTCAGTCTCGCTCCAGTTTGACTGGGGTGATACGATTGGTGAATGGAGCGGGTTTTTTGTGCCAGGAACGATTGTTTCAGACCGGCACGCCTGGTTATCTGCTGGAATTTATGAGGTGAGATGCCGGGCAAAGGACCGAAAGGGTTTTGTCTCGGACTGGTCTTTGCCAGAAACGGTTTTGGTAATCGAGAAAGGAGGCTTTAAGTGAAGAGGCTGTTAGTGGTTTTATTTTTGGTCGGGCTCGTTTTTGCCGGGGTTTGGGGCGAGAGAGAGATGAAGGTCAAGGTCTTCTGCCCTAAAACGCAGTTAAAAATGGTTGCCAGGGATGTGCTTGAGTTTTATGAGGTGCAGGATGATTATTTTATCGGTGCGGTGAAGGAGAGGCAATATCAGCAACTTTTGAGTATGGGTTATAAGGTTGAAGTTTTGGTTCTTGATATGGAGGAAGAGGCGAATAGAAATTGTCCGAAGGAGGATTTTGGCAGGTATCACTCTTATCAGGAGATTATGGACACATTTGCCCTGATTGCCAATACCTACCCTGATATTTGCCTTTTGGACACGATTGCGGTTTCACCGACCGGGAAGTATGTGATTGCCCTGAAGATTACAAAAGACCCGACTGTTGAAAATTACCGTCCAAGGCTGGAATGGGACGGGACAACCCATGGGAATGAGAACATCGGCACCGAGATTTGCTGGTTCTTTGTCAGGCAGTTGACCGAAAACTATGGCTCGGACAGTTTGATTACCTATCTTGTCAATACGAGGGAAATCTGGATTATTCCCTGTGTGAATCCGGAGGGGCTGATAAACCGGACCCGGGGCAATTCCAATGGGATTGACCTGAACCGTGATTACGGCTATGCCTGGAATGAAGAGTCTGGAGCAGATGTGCCCTGGAGCCAGCCCGAGATAAGGGGTTTCAGGGATTTCTTTCAGAACCGTCCGTTTGTGATGACAATGACCTATCACAGCGGTACAACCTCAGTGATGTGGCCCTGGAGTTATTCGCGCATTGCCACCTATGACAGTGTTGCCCATTCCCAGTTATGCCAGCTGTATGGCAGTATTACCGGTTATCCGGCATATCAGATTTCCCGCGGGCTTTATGAGTCTCAGGGAACATCAACCGATTTTTATTACGGGGCAGAGGGTGCGTTGGGTTTTGCTGCTGAGGTTGCTTCGGGCCAGCCGCCGCCGCAGGGGCAGATTGATACAATCTGTCGGGCAAACTGGACAGCAAGCAAGCAGTGGATGATTAAAGGCGGTTTTGGTCTGCGCGGGCAGATTACCGATTCGTTAACCGGCTTGCCGGTAAAAAGGGCGCTGGTCATTTCTGACCCGACAAACTGGATGGTTTGTACCGATACCTGCGGATGGTTCTTCAAGTATGTTCTGCCAGGAACATATACTATTAAGGTAATGGCTGATGGTTATGAGACAAAAACTTTAACCGGTATTGTTGTGCCCAATGATACCTTTGTTGTTGTGCCAATAGAGCTGAAGTTAGATACAACCGCGCCGATAACCGGTTACAAGGTTACCACCTGGATTTGCAAAAGTCCAACAGGTGCGGGCAATACAATGGGGCTTTTTGGTCTTTTCCGGCGTGATAACAGGGCATTTACTTTAACAGCAAGGGGAATGGCGGTTATTGAGATGAGCCAGCCGATTATCAATGGCGCGGGCACAGATTTTACTGTTTATTCCACGAGCAGTAAGCCCTGTTCGGTTCTGGTTTCAACCGAATGGAACGGACCCTGGAGTTTCTGTGCCTATGGGAGCGGTAATATTGCCTGTGACCTGGCTGATGCCAGGGTGAGTTTGGCTAACTTTATCCGGCTTATTGATTGCGGACAGAGTTATGACCTAAATGCGATTGAAGGGACTATCACCAATGCACCGGCACTGATTTTAGAGTCCCAGACGGTGATTGATTCACCACCGGGCGGCAATGGGGATGGCAGGCTTGACCCGGGTGAGAGTGCAGACTTGATTCTTGCCCTGAGGAATGCGGGCAGGGTTGCAGCAAATGATGTCGGTGCGGTTTTACACACCGATGACCAGTATGTTGCTGTTTTGGATTCAACCGCTGATTTTGGCGATATTATGCCTGATTCGGTGAAGAGCAATTTTTCTGACCGGTTCAGAATCACGGCAGCGTTAGAGACACCGCGCGAGCACAGTGCTGAGATGTGGCTTTACCTTACCGGCACCGGTTATTCAGACAGCATCAGTTTCAGGGTAATAGTTGGTGAGTTAAGGATGATTGACCCGATTCCGGACAACTCTGAGCCACCGCTTTACTGGGCTTATGACGAGGTTGATACACTTTACAGTGAACACCCGGTATTTGACTGGGTTGAGATAAGAAATATTGGAACCAGGCTCAATCTCGGCGATGACGAGACACGGCAGGTCAGCCTGCCATCAGATTTTGGACCATTCGCTTTCTACGGTCAGAGTTATAGCTCAATTTCGGTCTGCTCCAACGGCTGGATTGCACCGGGATATACGAGTACTAATATGCAAAATAACACCACACTACCAAATTCCTCAATGCCACCTCTGTTGGCGGCAAACTGGGATGATATTGACTGCAGGTATGGTAACAATGTCTGGTATTATTATGATACCACTGGCCACCGTTTTATAATTGAATGGGACTCGGTGCATTACTACCCGGGCAATTCTATGCCCTGGGACAAGTTTGAGATAATCCTCTTTGATACGACTTTGGCAGGTGAGGATGGGAATTGCAAGTTTCTGTTTCAGTACCTGACCGCCAATCGACCTGGGACATCAGCGACAATCGGGATTCAGGACCACACGAAGACGAAGTTTATTCAGGCACTCTACAACGGCTCATACCACCGTGCCGCAGCGCCCTGGATTTCCGGACACGCGATAAAATTTTCGACTGACCAGCCCACTGGAACTTTTGAAAATGGTGATATTATAGACCCGATGAAATTAAAGATTAACTTCCTTGTTAATCCAGTAAAAGACAGGGCGATACTGGGTTACACCTTAAAACAAGTGGCCGATGTCCTTCTCGTGGTATATGACCGGTGCGGCAGGGTTGTGCGCAGGATTGACTTTGGTAAACAGCAGCCCGGAAGTTATCAGATTAACTTAAATCTGACCGATTCCAAAGACAAGCGGTTGAGTCAAGGTGTGTACTGGGCAAAGTTAATGACCGGCAAAGCACAAGCAACCGCGAAATTTGTCCTTATGCGCTAAAAGAAAAAGAATATGAAGACCAAGGTCACCAAGGAAAAGCGGAAGGGCTGGGATGATTATTTTCTTGCCATTGCCCGGCTGGTGGCTGAGCGTTCAACCTGTCTGCGCCGTAAGGTTGGGGCGGTTTTGGTTCGGGAAAAGCGAATTCTCTGCACCGGTTATAATGGCGCGCCCCATGGTCTAACACACTGCGACAAAGCCGGTTGTCTAAGGACGGGTCTCGGTATTCCTGCGGGTGAAAGGATTGAAATCTGCCGTGGTATCCATGCCGAGCAGAATACCTTGGTGCAGGCAGCGGCTTTTGGCATTCAGGTTTCAGGAGCGACCCTATACTGCACCCATGCCCCTTGTATTACCTGTGCTAAAATGCTGATTAACGCCGGTATCAAGCAGTTTGTTATCGCGGATGATTACCCTGACGATTTTGCCCGTCAATTTCTCACAGAAGCCAAGATTAAGGTTCGGAGGGTCAGGGGAACTTCTCATTTATGAAAAAAGTTTTTAGTTACAGGTTATTGGTTGCAGGTTGGGAACTAAGAACTAAGAACCGATAACTAAGAACTATGAAAAGAGAAATCATCACAATTGGCGGTCCGGTCGGTCTTCATGCCCGGCCAGCCGCAGAGTTTGTCAAAGTTGCCGAGCGGTTCAGGTCCAGAGTGCGATTGGCAAAGGATGGTATCTGGGTTAATGGCAAGAGTATTTTGGCGATTCTTTCCCTTGCTGCTGAAAAAGGGAGTCAGGTGACATTGGAGGTTTCTGGTGAGGACGAAAAAGAGGCTTTTCAGGTTTTAAAGGAGAAACTGACTGAGAATGATGCGTAAACGGGAGAAGATTTTCCGCGGGATTCCGGTTTCTGCCGGTTTTGCCCGGGGCAGTGTATTTCTCTATCAGCGCTACATCCCTAAGGTTGAAGAGCGGCTCTTGAAGCCGGAAGAGGTGGCAGGCGAGAATGCGCGGTTCAAAAGAGCGGTCGCCACTGCTCAAGAAGATTTACGCCGGCTTCACATTCAGGTAAAACAGGAGATGGGCAGGGATTTTGCTGATTTTATTCTTGTTCAACTGAGCCTTTTGACTGATGAGGAGGTTTTAAAAGAAACCGAGCGTTTTATCAGGGAGAATTTGCGTAATGCCGAATTTGCTTATGCTCAGACACTCAAAAATCTTACCGGTCCGGTCGGGCGGTCCCCGGTTTTTCGGGAAAGGCTTATTGATATTGCCGATACCTCGGCAAGGGTTCTGAGTCTCTTACTGGGTGATGACCTGCCTTCAATTCATACCCTAAAGCCCGGTTCGGTGATTATTGCCCATGAACTCCCGCCATCAGAAGTGGCGCTTTTAGACCCGGCAAAGGTCAAGGCAATAGTTTTGGAAGCTGGGGGAAAAACATCCCATACCGCGATTATGGCAAAGGCTAAAGAAATCCCAGCAGTTTTCGGGGTGGATGCGATTACAAAAGATGTCAAAGACGGTGACGAAGTTCTAATCGACGGTTACCGCGGTCAAGCGATTCTCAACCCCTCCTCAAATCGTCTCCGGACTTATGAAACTGAGCTCAAACGCTATTACCGGCACCGGGAATCACTCAAAACACTGATTGAACAGGAGCCGCTGACACCAGATGGCAGAATGATTGACCTCTCTGCCAATGTGGAGTTTCTCATTGAAGCGAAACTGGCAAAAGAAAATGGTGCCCGGGGTATTGGACTCTTTCGCACCGAGTATCTGTATCTGGCAAAGCGACGCCCGCCAACAGAAGCCGAGCAATTGGAAATTTACCGGGAAGTGGCGCAGTTATTCAAGCCCTTTCCGGTTATCATCAGGACATTTGACCTTGGTGGCGACAAGGTAATCCCGGGATACACAGAAGCAAATCCCTTCTTAGGCTGGCGCGCAATAAGATTATGCCTTGATGACCAGACCCTGTTCAAAACCCAACTGCGCGCGCTCCTGCGTGCTTCGGTTGCGGGCAACATCAAGATTATGTTTCCGATGATTGCGACGATTGAGGAACTGCGACGGGCAAAAATACTGGTTGAAGATGTCAAAAAAGAGTTAAAAAAAGAAGGACTTGATTTTGACGAAAATCTTGAGATTGGCGTGATGGTTGAGACACCGGCTGCTGCGCTTCTGGCCCCGCAACTTGCCCGGGAGAGCCGGTTCTTATCCATCGGGTCCAATGACCTTACTCAATACACGCTGGCGGTGGACCGTGGTAACGAAAAGGTGGCAAAACTCTTTAACCACTTTCATCCGGCAGTCCTACAACTAATCAAAAACACTATTGATGCCGCGCATCAGCATGGTATCTGGGTAGGCATGTGC
>CAZNRV010000251.1:0-2765 GCA_964575495.1 uncultured bacterium | reverse complement strand
GTGTACCTTCAACAACAACATTTGCCCCGGTTAATGGTTCCCCGGTCTTAGCATCGAAAACCCGTCCGCGAATCCTGCCCGTCTCTCCTGCCATTAATACCCCTGCAAGTATTAACACAAACCCAAGGATGCAAATCTTATTGCACCCCTTTCCCGATTTTAACCTTATCTTCAACTTCATAATCACCTCCTATTCTGATATTACCTGGACAGGAATTGCCCAGATAATACCCTTGAAACCGGCACCTGGGTATAAGATATTTGATAGTGGCAAGACCTCAATATAGATATGCTGATAACCGGTATCATTAACGGAAAACCGTAAATATGCGTCGCCAGATTTGGCTCCAGTGGTGATATCGATTTTACTGCCAGCAACCGTAACAAAGAAGCGGTTTTTATCAGCCAGAGTATCTTGAGGGGTGCTGGTAGCAATACTAATAGCAATTTCTTCATTTACCGCTATCTTGTAAAGGGAATCGAGGAACCGGAGATTGGTTAAACCCTTGCCATCTACTCTGGGCGAATTATAGAATGTATCAACCTTTCCAGGTTTACTCAAAACAACCCGCGATATCTGCGGAGCCTCTTCAGCAATTGGGATATGGGCATACCCCCCACTTAACTTCACAAGTGAATAATAAAAGGTATCGGGTAATGTGTCCCGACGGAGAAAAAGCCAGCGGTTGGCAACCCAGGTATAACTTTTAGTCGCATGCTGAATCTCGTCAAATCCACGACATTCAACATAACTTACTTTCTGAACAATTGTCGTCTCTGGTGGTGTTTTAGTTGTATCAATTATTGTATCCGGACGAAAACCAACGACCCAGAGAGTGTCGAATTCAACATGCAACAGACATTGCGTGATTGAATCCCGGTAAATAACCTGACAAAAGGTGTCTATCATGCTCACCGTATCGACGGTAACGCCAAATTGATAGATATCTTTACGCTGGACCTCGCCTGGTTCAATCCAAGCGTCAATGATGTGCGCAATTTTATAAATAGTGTCGCCGGTTCGGGAACTGCTGTCTGTGTAGGTGAGATTTGTCGAAAACCTCAATCTAAATGTATCTCTCAGCACTTGGAGAGGGTTTAAATAATCTGACCAAGGAGCAATAGCATTCTTGACCGCGGTTGAATCCTCGTTTGTCCACCAGGGCCAGGGAACCGGAGCCATGCGTCCACATTCTAAAATGCAAAACGCCAAAAGGGAAATGGCACTAAACACAAGCCATTTAATGCCAAAATTAACGCTGAACAACCTCTGTCCCATTTTACCCCCTTTTATGAAAAAAGGGAGACTCAACCATCATCTCCCTCTTTGAGTTTTAGAGAAGCGGGGTGGGTAAATTTACCCACCCCGCATGGCACTATTTAGCGCACGACTGTGAATTTCTTTGTCAGTGATGAGCCATTCGCCGTCAAGGTGTAGAAGTAAATTCCAGAAGAAAGGTCGTTGCCAGTTAAATTCAATGTATATCTTCCTGCCTCGCGATAACCGTTCACGAGATTTTTAACCGGTCTGCCAGCTGCATCATAAAGAACAACCGAGACATTCCCAGCGCGCGGCAATGCATAGGAGATGATGGTCCTTGATGAAAATGGATTAGGTGTTGCGGTAAGTTCAAGACGAGCGGGCGCGTTCTTCGGCAATTCTGCCACGCCGACTCCAAGTGATTCTGCGGGCACCCACTGGACCACAATCGGGTTATTTGTGTATTGCCCCTCACCTTGAACATCAAATCCCGCCTGCTGGTCGATTTCATAAAGCACCGGAACATACAACTGACCATCAAGTCTCACCATCTTGTCAGGAACGCACGGAAAACGGCAGGAAGCGGTTCCGGCTTCAGTCAGTTTTACTGCTGGTAGCCAGGTATTGCCACCATCCTCTGAAGCCGCAGCATAAATATTCGCACGCAACCGCGGCTGGGGAAGAGGTTCGACATTGAGCGGGTCAAACTGCTCCCAGGCAACATAGAGTCTGCCGCGGTCGTCCTGACCGATACTCGGCCGGCAGGCAAAAGAAGCATTGTAGCCTACGCCTCCTGCCAAACTCTCGGCGTCAGCCCGATGGATACGGCTCCAGTTCGGTGTATTATCCGCACACCAGTGCCAGATTTCCGCAGGCAAAACCCAGTTTGTGTCGCGGACATAAGGAGTAACATGGGCAGCGATGTGGAGTCGGTCTTCACTGTCAAAATAAGGAAAGAGAGAGGCGATGTGGAAAGAGGGTGCTGTATCAGGTCCATATGCTGGTGGGTCCTCAAGAATTACCGGGTCATCCCAGGTTGTGCCACCGTCGTTGGAAATCCGGTAATAGCCCGGCGAATCAAAAAATTCCACCCCCTCGGGGTCATAAACCCAGGTGATGCATACCTTCTGACTGTTCTTTGAGGCGACAATATTCTGGTCTGGAAAATCGGGGTCAGGCTGAGGTGCCACAATGCCCACCGGTGGCTCCCAGTTACACCAGGTCGCAACTTTGGTGTAATAGAGTTGATTTCTGGTTGGGTCATCATTAAGCGCGCAATGAACAACCTGATTAGCATCAATGGATATTGGTGGCCATAGGTAGCCTTCAGCATTGGGTGAACCGTCACAGTACTCAAATATTCCTCCGCCCGGTGCCATATCTCTGCCTAACACCGGCCTGATTGCGGCACCGCCTGGTGTCTGATGGGTAGTAAAAATCGCCACACCTGTTACCGGGTCAGCATCAAGGTGACCGAAACCCGACTTGTTCGTATACACTCCCA
>CAZNRV010000250.1:0-2595 GCA_964575495.1 uncultured bacterium | reverse complement strand
GAACAGACATACACCTACACGACCAATGTTGGTGGCAACCTGTTTATGCCCCAGTTAGGTGCGCGCTATTTCTTTGTCAAAGGCGCAAAGGAGGGCGGCTATGTCACCCCTTATATCGGCGCCAGCCTTTTCTACACCTTCGGCAAGGTCAGCATCTCTCAGTCTGATGGTCAGACAACCTACCGGGATACCACTACTGAAAAATTATTAAGCGATGTGCTGAGTGGAAACATCGGCGGCACGCTCGGCTTCGGCGGTGAATACTACTTTTCCCAACACTTCTCAATTGGCGGCGAATTCGGCATCAGAATGCTTCTCGGCGGCACAAAAACCAAAGTCCCCTATTATGAAGAATATACCATGACCAACAACCTCGGCTTGGGTGTAACCTATACCACCCTCGGCTTGAACTTCTACTTTTAGTCCGGCTCCAACTTTACTCTCGGCTTCTGCCTCGGGTGGGAGCCGACTTTTTCTTGCCAGTTTCCTTGACATCACTCAAACAGAACAGGATAATTAAGCGTGAATAACCCCTTCAAGGAACTTGAAATCAAAGGTGTTTTTCTTGCCCGGGCTGAAATCCACTCTGACACCCGTGGCTGGCTCTGCGAGACCTTTCGCGCGGACTGGCTTGCAGACTTAGGTCTTAAGGATTTGCACCCGGCAATGGGCTATGTCTCATTAACCAATCCCGGAGTTGTTCGCGGTCCGCATGACCACAGGTTTCAGACCGACTGTTTTGCCTTCATTGGACCATCTGACTTTAAAATCTATCTCTGGGACAACCGCGCCGACTCGCCCAGTTTTAAAACCCATCTCCAACTCGTTCTTGGTGCGAGCGCACCCGGAATTCTGCTTGTTCCGCCCGGTGTTGTCCATGCCTATAAGAATATCGGCGATGAACCCGGGCTGGTTCACAACTATCCTGACAAACTCTTCCGCGGCTGGGACCGCAAGGAAGCGGCTGATGAAATCCGCTACGAGGATGACCCGCAAAGCCCCTTTCAGATTGAAACCTAACCCCCGACCCTGAACTAACAACTATCTAACCCTTGACTGCGAGTTGATTCAGGCTATTCTATGCCGATGAGTCTAACATTGCAATCTGATTTTTCCGCCCAGGTCCTTGACTGCGGAATTGAGGCGATTGACCCCCTTGAGATAGAAAGGTTGCGCCGCATCAAGAGCATCAAAGAGCCCGATTCATCTGCCAGTCCTGAGGAACTTTTAACCCGTCTTGGTCACCTTACTCCTGAAGGCAGAGTGAAGGTTGCCGGCCTCTTGCTTTTGGGCAAGGCTGAGTTTCTGCAAAAAATGATTCCCGGTCACAGCGCCATCTACCTCCATATGAAAAACGATGTTGAATATGACCGCCGAATTGACTCCTATAAACCGCTCTTGGCGATGCTGGATGAATTCAGCGCCTCGGTTGAACCGCACAACAGAATCTTCACCCTCAAGTTTGGGCTTTTTCACTTTGAAATTCCCGACTTTCCACCTGAGGTTTATCGCGAAGCATTGCTCAACGCCTTTACCCATCGGGACTACTCAATCCTAACCCCGGTTTATCTGCGCCTCTATCCCGAAAGGCTTGAAGTCTCATCCCCCGGTGGCTTTATCTCTGATGTAACACCGGAAAACATCGTTGGCCATGAGCCAATCAGCCGCAACCCGCTACTTGCCGAAACCCTTGAGCGCATCCGGCTGGTTGAACGGGCGGGAATGGGGGTTAAGCGGATGTTTCAGATTCTATTGTCCTATGGCAAGGAGCCGCCAACCTATGAGGCGGGCGCAGATTATGTGCGGGTGACAATTCGCTCAGGTCGGGCAGAAGGCAAACTGGACGAAACCTTTGCCCGGTTTGTTGTCCGCAGCCAGCAGGAGGGCAGGGAACTGAAACTGCCCGACCTTCTGATACTCAACTATCTCAAGCGCAACCGCGAGGTGGATGTTACCGAGGCAAAAACCACCTTGGGAAGGAGCGAAAAAGAGGCGCACGAGGTCTTAAGTTCAATGGTTAACCGCGGACTCTTAGAGCAGTTTGGCGAGAAAAAGGGCAGGGTTTACCGGCTCTCAAAAAGGGTCTATGCCCAGTTGCGCAAATCGGTAACCTATTATCCATTTCGCCGCGCTGAATCTGCCTATGCCGAAAGCACGATTATGAACTACCTCGATGAACTGCCTGGCTCTCAGGAGGAACGATTCATCACCAATGAAATTGTCCGCACCCTTTTGCGGGTCTCACCCCATCAGGCGGGCTACATCCTTGCCGGACTGGTCAAAAAGGGCAGACTGGTGCTCAAGGGCAAAGGTCGTGCTGCCCGCTACTACAAGGCAACCTCCTCAACCTAAACATTAACCTCAACCTGTCCTTTTCTTCCCCGGTGATGCCATAGAGTTTATAAACTAACTCGTCAGCTTTCCGGGTGCAAGGCTAAAGCCTTGCCCTACATTTGGTATGGGTTCTTGGTGAGCTTTTAAACTTTCAATATAAAGTTTGACCGCTCCGATTATATTCTTCATAGCATCGTCATAAGTATCGCCCTGAGTGTGACAACCAGGCAGAGTTGGACAAAAGACATGATAACCTCCGTC
>CAZNRV010000249.1:0-7391 GCA_964575495.1 uncultured bacterium | reverse complement strand
GTGGTGACTAATGCATCGGAAATTCCTGGTGCAATTAACTGCAGAGTCGGCAATTGTGCGCCCCGCAAGGACAGGAATGTTCGAAGCACACCTTGAACAGTTCCTAATAAACCGAGAAATGGCGCTACCATGGTAGTTATAGCAAGAAAGGACAATGAATCCTCCAATTGTTCGGTTACCCGGGAATTCGCCCGTTCCATCGCCTCAGTAATATTGGCAACAAGTTGCCCAAACGATTGGGCATTCGAGTGTGAAAAATCTCTTTGGAGTGAGTACCATTCTTCCATCGCCGAGCCTAACAATGGAACAAGGGGTGAAGAAGGAAATAGTCGGGATAGTTCCTGATAATCGTTGATGCTGCGACGGTAACCGAAAGCCTCAAGAAAACCGCGCGTGTGCATCTGTGCCCGGCGTAATTGGCGGCTTTTACGAATGAATATCGCCCAAGTAATTACGGACATCAGAAAGAGGATTCCTATTATTATCAGCGCGAATGGCCCTGCAGAAACAAAAGGGCTCAAAAAACTATGTGACGACATTTAGTTTTTTATTGCTCAGTTTTCAGGCGTTCTTGAGCCAATTTTGCCTCTGGGCTTGATGGATAGTTCTGAACCACCTCGTCAAATTTCTCTTGTGCCGCGCTTTTTCTTCCCTGTAATTGATAAATCAATCCCAGTTTGTAAATTGCAGCTGGCACCTTGTTACCATCTGGATACCGATTTTTTACCTGTTTGAACTCGACTTCGGCACTATCCAATTGATTAAGCGAATAAAAGCACTCTCCCACCCAATATAAAGCATTATCCGCCATTTCACTCGCAGGGAAGAGTTGAATAAACCGACGGAAACCAATTATCGCCATTTGGTATTCACCCTTAGTGAAATCAATGTAGGCAGTATTATAAAGCTGGTCGGCATCAATTCCCGCGGCACTGGTATCAGGCACAACGACAACTGTTTCTCCCGCTACTGGGACACCGGTTGTTATCTCCCCCCGCCAAGCACCTACCCGTCTGCCAATTCGCTCAATTCGCTCTGCCAAATCTGCCAGCTCGGCATCAACCGCACTCATTTGCCCTTCGATTTTTTCAATAGCATTTAAACCATCTGCCCGTACCCGGACAATTTCCTCCTCCTGCCTTGCCTGCCTTTTCTCTAAACGATAAAGACGGACTGCAATCGTGTCCAAAACCTCCCCACGGCGTACATATTCACGGTGAATACCACAACCATTGAATAAAATGACAGCCAGCAGGCTACTGCCCCACAAAACTATAATCGTTCTTGCTAAACAGTGCCTACTGGCTGCCATTTACTATAAATCGATATAACCAAGCGTTATTTACTTGTGCTCTTAAATTCGCAACGCCGATTTAGATGATATTGAGCTGGATCGGTTGTCACCAGTCTCTCTTCGCCATAACTGATGGTGCTAAGAATATCACCCGAGATTCCTAAGTTAACTAAATACTTCTTCGCTGCTTCTGCGCGGCGCTGACCAAGAGCCATATTGTACTCCGAGGTTCCAATTGGACAGCAGTACCCTTCAATTGTTACCATCATCTTCTGGCCACTGTTAAGAACATTCTTTATCTGGTTGGCATTCTTCTGAAGAATTTGGGCATCACCTGGTCTGATGTCGTATTTATCAAAGTCGAAGTATATTGTTTGTAGGTTTAAGCTCACCTGCGGTTTTTCCGCTGTAACTACCTCTTCTGCAGGTGGTGGTTCCACTATAACCGGTTCTTCTGCCACTGGTTTCACGCATTTTTTGGGACAACCAACTAAGATGAGCACAAAAGCGAAGCCCATCAAAAGCGTTGTGATTTTAACTGCTGCTTTCATCTGTCTTCCTCCCTTTTTTTATATTTAATTGCCTTTTTGCCTATCTCTATCATATTAAAATTTAACAATTAGATTACCCCTGTCAAGTTTAATCGTTAACCTTCTTAAAACTTCTACCCGGCACCTCCAAAGGAATACCTTGGTGACAAAGCGGGCAGCTGCCAGGCTTATAGTTTCTGATTGGTTCTCTATGGGCGCTGTAAAACTGAAACGGTAAGACCAAATCAAAACTGCGGTCTATAAAAACACCGATGCCTACAATCTTTGCATTTGTCGGCACCAGTGCCGCAATGGTCTCCTTGATCGAACCACCAGTAGTCATAACATCATCCACCACCAGCACACGCTCCTTCTCACCGACAACAAACCCCCTTCCAATTTTTCTTCCCTGCTCTGTTTTTTCAGCAATAACGCAGCGGCATTTTAACTGTCTTGCTACTTCATAGGCAACAATCACTCCGCCAGTAGTTGGTCCGCAAACCACTGTTACTCCTTCTGGACGGAAACGCTCGGCGAGAACCTGTGCAAACTGTTCGCAAAGTTCGGGTTGCTCAAGAATCCTGAATTTCTCAAAGTAACGGTCGGAATGCATTCCTGATGTTAAAAGAAAATGCCCCTCCCGCAAAACTTGGTATCTCCTGAGTAAATCACCCAGATCAATTTTCATTATCAACTCCCAATCCTGCTTTAATATTCCTGACTACCTCCACCGGGTCAGGTGCTTCGTAGATAGGTCTGCCAACAACAATGTAATCTGCACCCATCTGTGCAGCCTGAACCGGCGTCATAAACCGTTGCTGGTCATCGCCAATTTTGACTGCCCCTATCCTGATACCTGGTGTAACAACGATGAACTTAGCACCACACCTTTTTTTAATCTGCCTGATTTCCATCGGCGAGGCAACAACCCCATTACACCCCATACTCTGAGCCAGTTCTGCCAATGCCAGCACCCGAGCTTCAACCTCCTGGAAACAGCCGGTAACCTGAGCCAATCCTGCCCGGTTGAGGCTGGTTAAAACCGTTACCCCAAGAACAATTGGTTTCTCTCTACCTTTCTTCTCAGCAGCTGCCTTTGTTGCTGCATAAAGCATCTCTGCCCCTCCCATTGTATGAACAGTAATCATCTTTACACCCAGTTCTGTTACCGCCGCCACAGCCTTAGCAACAACCGAAGGTATATCACTAAACTTTAAATCCAAAAAAACATTTGCTCCCCTATCAATGAATTCTTTAATCAAGTCGGGTCCTGTTCTTGCCCAAAGGTCAATCCCGATTTTATAAAAGTCAACCAGATTGCCAATCCTTTTCCACATTTGGAGCGCACGCTCAGCACTTTCTACATTTAAGGCTAAAATCAACTTTGCCATAACTCTCTCCTTGTTATACCCACTAACTGTTCCAATCCTCTGATTTTCTTTTTGGAGCAAAGGCTTTTTAATTCGTTCAGCACTCTTACTGCACCGTCGGGTGCAATCATATTTGCTGTACCAACCTGAACTAGTCTGGCACCGGCACACAGAAAATCAAAGGCATCTTTACCGGTCATTATCCCCCCACAGCCTATTACTGGTATTTTAATTACCGCGGCAACCCGGTCAACACAAAACAGGGCAAAAGGTTTTATTGCCGGACCGGAAATTCCGCCGGTTCTGCCACCTAATAAAGGTCTGCCATTATTATCAAGAACCAACCCAAACAGCGTGTTTATTACCGTCACGGCATCGGCACCACCTGCTTCTGCTGCCATTGCCGTTTCTGCTGGGTCAACAAAGTTGGCGGTCAACTTAACGACAAGAAGTTTTTGGGTCCTTTTTCTAACCTCTTTGGTGACCTGTTCAACTTTTTCCGAAGACTGACCGAAACTTACACCGCCTGCGCTCACGTTTGGACAAGAAAGGTTGAGTTCAAAGCCGTCAATATCCTTGTTACTGAGTCGTTCAGTCAAACGGATGAATTCATCAATACTGAAACCGGCAATGTTAACTAAAATGCGGGTGTTGATTTTTTTAAGTTGCGGCAATATCTGTCTTTCAAAATTAATCAACCCAGGATTTTCCAGTCCTACTGAATTCACTATTCCGCAAGCGCACTCAGCAATCCTTGGTGCTGGGTTACCTTGCCTTGGTTTAAGTGTTACCGCTTTAGTAACAATTCCACCTAAACGGTTGGCAATAGTATTGAACTCAAGTCCAAATCCAAATGTGCCGGATGCGGCAAGAACCGGATTGGCAAACTTAATACCAGCAATAACAACCTCGGATTTCATAATCTTACCTCGCTCAAGAGTACAACCGGACCTTCCTTGCATAGTCTGATATAACCATCATTGCGCTTTTTCACTGCACAACAGTAGCAAATTCCCAGACCGCAACCCATCCTTCCTTCAAGAAATCCCCAGACTGGCACATTTTCAACCTTTTCCATTAAGAATTCAAGCATCGGTTTAGGACCGCAGGCAAAAACGACTGGGCTTTTAAAATCTCTGATTACCTTCATCGCGAGTTCAGTAACAACACCTTTTTCCCCAAGAGTACCATCCTCAGTTGCAAGATTTACCTTTACCTTAAGCTGTCGGAAATCATTAACCAGAATCAACTCCGAGGACGTTCTTGCCCCTAAAAGAACAACGACCCGGTTTTTTTCTTTAAGGACCCTTGCTAAAAATAAAAGTGGTGCGGCACCAACACCACCAGCACACATAATAACCTCTTTATTTTTAACCAGCGGTGCAGGCTTACCCAAAGGACCCAGAACATCCCATTCATCACCTGGTTTTGCCTGGCTCAACTCCTGAGTTCCTTTACCAACAACTTTAAAAACAAACCGCAAAAATTTCCCACTGACATCGGCAACAGATACTGGCCGGCGTAAAAGTAAATCCTCTCTTTTGTTGACCTTTATCCCGAAAAATTGCCCTGGTTTTGCTTTGATGGCGAGTTTCGGTGCCTGAACCCAAACCGAAACAATTTCACCTGTCAACCGGTGGGTTTTTGCCACCCTGACCTTACTGTTCATCGCTGGGTCGCTTCTTCTCTTCTTTTACTGACATCAAACCCAAAAGGTGCCTGGACTCCTCAGCATATTCTGTTTTCGGGTATTCCGCAATAATCTTTTTCAGCACCTCCGCACCGGTAACAGAATCCTGTTTTATCCGTCTTAAAATCCACGCCTTGGCAAAAAGCGCCTTGGGCGCCCACTCGCTATCCGGAAATGAGTCATAGACCTGTTGATAAATCGCCATTGCGGTGTCGTATTCACCCAGATTTAAATTATGCACCTCAGCCAGAAGAAATTTTGCCTCGGCAGGCGTGCGGATGCGCATTGTGTCTCCAGCAATTGCCTCCAGGAGCGCTAACCGTTTCGTTGCCAAAATTCCGTAATCACACTCTGCCCGTCTACTTTTCGCACTGTCATAATAGACCCTTGCCCGTGCAAAATCCTTACTCTCCTCATAATATTTACCCACCAAAAATGCCGCCTCTGCTCCCACCGCATTGTTCGTCCGCACCTTCCTCAATACCGTTAGCGCCTCATCGTGTCTCTCCATACCGAAATATGCCTTACCAGCAATTAAATTTAGTTCGTCATCAAGGTTCTGATATCTACCGAAAACATCACTAATTGTCTTTAACACATCTTCATACCTTTTTTGGGCAAGCTGACAGACGGCAATCTTCACCCTTGCCTCCGTCCTCTTGCGAGCATCGGTTTCATTGCGGGCATAACGGTTAAACCAGACTTCAGCATTGGCGTCATCACCTAAACGCATGCTGCCTTCAGCCAAATATTTGACCGCCTCTTTATAATATTTTGATTTAGGAAACCGGTGCACAAAGACCTTGAGGGAATCAACCGCCTCTTGGTCATCGCCACGCTCAATTCCAATTACCGCAAGATGAAAACTGGCTGCGTCCCTAATTTTGGGATAACGTTGCTTCACCCTATCCAGCACCAATCTGCCGGCGGCGATATTGCCATCTTTTATCAAGGCAACCCCGCGGTAAAGCAATGCCTGGGGCAAAAAAGGTGAATTGGGAAAAGCAAGTTCCAACTGTTCAAAAGACCTGACCGCCCGGTTAAATTCGCCCTTTTCATAATAACCCTTACCAATTAGAAAAAGGGCATCATCAACCCATCTTGACCTGGGCCAGCGAGAAATTACCAGTGCTGATTTTTCAATCGCCTTGTCAAACTTTGGCTTTGCCTGGCTTGCCTGCCCCCTTTCCTTTAAGTTCATCCCCTCACGATAATATACCTGGGCATTATAAAAGGTATTGAAATAGGCACAACCGGCAAAGAGTGCCATCGCCAATAACCAGTAAGGAACTGAGCGAGCCTTCAATCTTTCCTCTCCTATTAACATACAATGAGCATCAGCCTATGTCAAGCAAACAAGCGCTGACCCAAGCCAAGGACTTCATCATCCATTAACTTCCCGATTTAGACCTTGGGCACAATTACTACCGGGGTGGTGGAGTGGACCTGCCCAAAAAGAACCGTCAAAGATTACTATTATTCTAACCAATTGTTAAACATAGACTTACAAAATTTCAGCCTTAAAACCCACGAACCCCTGTTAATTTTCTTTCCTGCCCTTATTTTTATGCCGGCTAAAATCATTTTATCCCGAAAACGGTATCGCCGGGTTTGATACTATGCGAGAAAAACCAGCCGGAATTGACCTCAAGTGCATAACGCACTGGCTTTGATGAACGGTAACGGCTTGTAGTATCAAGCGGTCGCATCTCAATGATATCGGTGATGATACCAACCGAGTCAATAAAGGCAATGGCAAGTGGAATATACGTATTCTTCATCCAGAAACTTAAGGTCTCATCCTGTTCAAAAACAAAGAGCATCCCTGAATCTAATGCCAGATAGGTGCAAAACATCAGCCCCTGAATTCTTTCCTCTTCTTTTCTTACTACCTCTGCAAAGATGTTATTGCCCTTAATCTTTAAACCCAAAACTTCTTTCTTTTCGTTCCCAACCAAGCGGCTTTCGTTTTTTTTAGCACTCTCTTTCGCTTTTCCACAATCGCTGAAAATACAAACCAAAACTAAAGGCAGATAGATAATGACATTAGAACGTGCCAGCACTTCAGAGAACTATTTCTGACAAGTCGGCAATTCGGGCAAACAATGCCCGCACATAGTTTAAAAGTCTCAGCCGGTTCATCCGCAACTCTTCATCCGCACACATCACCAAGACATCATCGAAAAGCCGGTCAATGGCTTTCCGTAATGACAGGAGGGTCTTCAGTGCGGCATCATAATCTTTGTTTACCAACATACGCCCAAGTTCTGATTCGACCTGAGACGCCCTTTTCCAAAGCTCTGTCTCGGCTTCCTCAACAAACAATTTCGGTTCAGGTAGACCATCAATTTGCTGACCGCGCAGAATATTGGCAACCCTTTTTTGACCAATTACCAGCATGGTAAATTCTGGACTATTCCGAAAGTTTTCGAGACTTTTCGCCCTTGCAAGCGCCTCGGCAGGTGTATGCCAGACAGTTTTCAAAACTGCATTGGCAACATCGTACC
>CAZNRV010000248.1:0-4680 GCA_964575495.1 uncultured bacterium | reverse complement strand
GGGTTAGGCTCAATTTTTCAGAATTTGAGACCCCAGCCCGGATTATTCCCAAGGGGGTTGAATAAGTTTTCTTTCCTGTAAGGTTTCAGGCGGGTCAATTTTCATACTCTCGGTCATACCTGAATCCTTGTGTAATGGTATTTTAACTTTTTCAAGGAGAGGGGAATGGAGCCAGACACATTTCCTTGACTCGGTTTGAGATTTGGGTATATTAAAAAAGTTATAATTTTAAACAATTATTGTTTCAGGAGGAATTTGTGAAAGAGTATAAGGTCGAAGAGATTCGTAATCTTGGCTTTTTCGGTCATGGCGGCTCAGGCAAGACCTCTATCTGCGAGTCGCTGCTTTTGACAATGAAGCAAAATAACCGGCTGGGTTCGGTTGATGCCGGGACATCGGTTCTCGATTACGATGAGGATGAGATTGCACGGAAAATCAGTATCAATCTTGCGCTCAGTTATGGTGAGTATCGGGACAGACTGATTAATCTTGTTGATGCACCGGGCTATGCCGACTTTTTCGGAAATGTGATTTCCGCGGTGAGAGCAGTTGATGCCGGGGTAGTGGTTGTTGATGCCTCATCCGGGGTTGAAGTGGGAACAGAGATGGCGTGGCGGAGGCTCGATGAGGCGAGCCTGCCGAGGGTTATTTTTATAAACAAGTTGTCCAAGGAGAATACCAGTTTTGATATTATTGCCGAGGAGGTGCGCCGGGTATTGGGAACAAAGGTTACGCCGGTTTATCTGCCGATTGGCAAGGAGGCAGGGCTTGCTGGTGTTGTTGACCTCTTGAATGACCGGGCTTACCGTTACGAAAACGGGGTGCGCAAAGAGGTGCCGGTTCCAGAGGAGCTGCAGGCGCAGATAAGCCAGTGGAAGGAGCGGTTGATTGAGGCTGCAGCCGAGGTTGATGAAAACCTGATGGAGAAGTTTCTCGAAGGGCAGGAGATTACCCCGGATGAGATGCGCGCAGCGGTGCGCAAGGGGATTAAGGCTGGCATTGTTTATCCGATGATGGGCGGTGATGCCTTAACCCAAGTTGGAGTTGATCTGATTTTGGATTTGGCAGTGGATGTGCTGCCCGGTCCCAAGGAGATGCCACGGGTTATGGGGGTTGTGTTAGCAAGCGGTCAAGAGGTTGAGATTGCTGCCGAACCTGATGGACCGGTTTGCGCTTTGGTTTTCAAGACCATCTCTGAGGCGCATGTTGGTGATATGCATTATGTGCGGGTTTTTCGGGGAAAATTAGAGCCGGGGATGGTGGTTGTGAATGGCACCACCCAGCGTGAAGAGAAGGTTAATCAGATTTATATTGTGAAGGGAAAGGAAAGGAGCGAGGTGGGAAGGTTGACTACCGGCATGCTCGGCGCATTGGTAAAGTTCAAGGATACCCACACTGGCGATACCCTTGCGGATAAGAAAGAGTCGGTCAGGCTGGCACCGATTGTCTTTCCCAAGCCTTCAATCTCGGTGGCAATTGTTCCCCAGAGCAAGGGTGATGAGGAGCGAGTTTCTAATGGGCTTGCGCGGCTACATGAAGAGGACCCGACATTTTCCTATGAATATAATGCGGAATTAGGACAGCAGTTAATCAGCGGAATGGGCGAACTGCACCTGGATGTGATTGTCGGTAGACTCAAGCGCAGGTTTGATGTCAATGTGGAACTGGTGAAGCCGCGAATTCCTTACCGGGAGACGATAACCAGAAAGGCAGAGGCGCAGGGTAGACATAAGAAGCAAACCGGTGGCAGAGGTCAGTATGGTGATGTCTGGCTAAGGATTGAGCCCAAAGCAAGGGGAGACGGGTTTGAGTTCGTAAACGAGATTTATGGTGGTGCGATTCCCTCCAAGTACATACCCTCAGTGGAGAAGGGTGTGATTGAACAGATGGAAAAGGGTGTGCTTGCCGGTTATCGGATGATGGATATCAAAGCAACGGTCTATGATGGTTCGTATCATGAGGTTGACTCTTCAGACATCGCCTTCAAAATTGCCGCTGGACTGGCGTTTAAGAATGCCTGTGAAAAGGCAGGGGTGGTGCTTTTAGAGCCGATTATGAATGTTGAAGTTACCGTGCCTGACCGCTATACCGGTGATGTAATGGGCGATTTGAATGCGCGGCGTGGTAGGATTATGGGAATGGAGGTGCAGGGTGGGTTGCAGGTAATCAAGGCGCAGGTGCCCCTTGCAGAGATGTATAAGTATTCCAACAGTCTGCGTTCGATGACCCAGGGCAGGGGGGTTTTTACAATGGAGTTTGACCATTATGAAGAGGTGCCGCGCGAGATTGCCCAGCGAATTATTGAAGAGTCAAAGAAGGCAAAACAGGAGGAAAAGGAGTAAATCCTGTTACCGCTTAGGGCAATCAGTGGATTTCATACCAAGGTCTTTTGACTCTTCTTTTTATCAAAAGCCCGAAGATAACACCGAGAGCAAAACCGCCGACGTGAGCAAAATAGGCAATCCCCCCACCGGTTCCAGGTGCAGAAGAACACCCGTATAGTATCTGAAATAGAATCCAGAATCCTAAGAGCACCGCGGCAGGGAGATAAACCATTCTGATGAAGATGAAAAAGGGTATAAGGGTCAGAACCCGGGCACGGGGATAAAGGACAAAATAGGCACCCATTATCCCGGAAATGGCTCCGGATGCACCAATAGTCGGGATGCTGGAAAAAGGTGAGATGACCATCTGGAGCAGATTACCGGCAATCCCGGAACTCAGATAAATTAGGAGATAAAGGGTATGACCAAAGGCATCTTCGACATTATCACCAAATATCCAGAGATAAAGCATATTGCCGAGGAAATGGAACCAGCCGCCGTGCATGAATATGGAGCTTAAAAGAGTCCAGAGCCTTTTCCCCTGAATTATCTTTGCCGGCACCATTCCGTATTGCAGTATCTGAAGTTCAAACTGTTCGGATGAGCGGGTGAACTGAATAATCCAGACAATTGTGCAGGCAGAAATCAAAAGATAGTTCATCCACGGGCGACGCGCTGATTTGATGTCGTCGTAAAGGGGAATCATTTTGGGCGAACGAGTAAGGTAATCACCAAGGCGCTGATGCTTTTCTTGGGCAGGGCGATGAATGTCCCTTCGGTGGTTTTGGCTTTGAGACCGATGCGGTCAAAAGGGATTTTGAGTGTTCGCGAAAGATGGCTGCGCATTGCCGGGAAATGACTTGCAAGCTGGGGCTGGTCACAGACGAGAATGGCATCAATCTGAGCAATATGCCAGTGCCACCGTTTTACCTTTTTGAGAATGGTTTTCAACAACACCCCACTGTCGGCATTCTGAAATTGCGGGTCAGTGTCTGGAAACAGCGTGCCGATATCTGGCAGGGCAAGGGCACCGGCAATGGCATCGATCAGGGCGTGAAGCAAGACATCGGCATCAGAATGTCCTGACAGCCCTGAATGAAATTTAATCTCCATACCGCCCAAGATGAGCCGACGCCCCTTTTTCAGGCAGTGGGAGTCAAAGCCGATGCCAATCCGGTAGGGAATTATGCCCTTCAAGATATAATATTTTAATTAGACTTTTCTGCCGGTCAAGTAATTTGAATCAATGTGCGCGGCTTGACAATCGTAAACACATGGATAATATTCATAAATGCTCAAGGTAATTGTTAAAGGTGAAGAAAGGCAGGTGCAGCCCGGTATCAGTGCGGGCGAACTGCTTAACGAATCTGAAGCGATTGCCGCCAAGGTTAACGAGCGGCTGGTTGACCTTTCTTTCAAGATTGAGACCGAGGCAAAGGTTGAGCCGGTCTATTTTGATACCAAAGAAGGCAGGGAGATTTTCTGGCATTCGGCATCGCACCTGATGGCACAGGCGGTGAAACAGCTCTTTCCGGAGGCAAAGGTGACAATCGGTCCGGCAGTACCCGATGGCTTTTATTATGACTTTGATGTGCAGGAGCCATTCACCGAGAATGATTTAGAGCGAATTGAGCAACGGATGAGGGAACTTGCCCAAAAAAACATTCCGATCGTGCATAAATTCCTGCCCCGGTCAGAGGCACTAAAACTTTTTTCTGAACGGGGTGAGACCTATAAGATCGAAATAATCAACGAGATTCCTGATGAGGAAATTTCAGTTTACGAGCAGGGTGATTTTGTCGATTTGTGTCGTGGTCCGCATCTGCCCGATACCGGCAGAATCAGGGCGATTAAACTTCTAAGTGTTGCCGGCGCCTACTGGCATGGTGATGAACGCAACCGGATGCTTTCGCGAATTTATGGGGTCGCCTTTCCTGATGAGAGTTTGCTCAAGGAATTTCTTGAGCGCTTGGAGGAGGCAAAGCGCCGTGACCACCGCAAACTTGGACCGGCACTTGACCTTTACAGCTTTCACGAGGAGGCGGGCGCAGGTCTGGTTTTCTGGCATCCCAAAGGTGCAACCGTGCGTCGGCTCATCCAACAGTACTGGGAAAAGGAGCATTTGGACGCGGGTTATCAGTTAGTGGTTACCCCTCATATCGCCCGCAGTGAACTGTGGCACCGTTCCGGTCATTATGACTATTACCGTGAGAATATGTACATCCTGCCGGTGGAGAATGAAGAGTATGTTTTAAAGCCGATGAACTGCCCTGGTCATATTCTTATTTATCGGACAAAGGTTCACTCATATCGGGATTTGCCATTGTGCATGGCGGAATGGGGCACGGTGTATCGT
>CAZNRV010000247.1:0-10451 GCA_964575495.1 uncultured bacterium | reverse complement strand
GTTCATATCAATTAAATGTTATCGGTATTGGGTTTTGTGCCTTGTGGGGATGTTCAGGACCAATGTAGATATGGAGGCGGCGGATGCGCTTTGCCTGCAGACGGTTTTTGGGTAACATCCGCAGTACCGCCAGATGCAGGGGACGGGTAGGAAATTTCTCCAACATCTCTTTATAGGAACGTCGCTTCAGGTGTCCGGGTTTGGTAGAGTGGCGGTAATAAAATTTTTGAGCCACTTTATTACCAGTCAACATGATTTGACCAGCGTTTATCACAATCACATGGTCGCCGGCATCAACATGAGGGGTGTATTTAGGACGATGTTTGCCCATCAGCAAGCGGGCAATACGGGTAGCAAGGCGACCTAGCACCTGATTCTGGGCGTCAATCAGATACCAAGCGCCTTGAACATCCTGTATTTTAGCAACAAAAGTTTTCATTTTTAAATTAAATTGTACTCCGATAATCGCATCATGTCAATTTTTGCTGTTCTCGGTTTGCTCAATTTTTCAGAAGGGTATGTCATCGAGCTGGTCCTTCGGGATGTCGGGTTCATCATCAGGGGGGAGATCCGGTTCTTGTTCAACCGTTGGAGTTTCAAACGTCAATGCTTTATCCAGCACCTGAACACTGCGACCATAAATTTCCACCACTGCGCGTCTTTCACCAGTAGCGGTTTCCCAAGAGCGGCTCCGTAATTCACCCTGAACAAGGACAGCAGAACCCTTTTTGAGTCTTTCACCTATCCGCTCAGCCAGTTGCGCCCAAGTGTTGACAGTAAAGAAGTAGGTTTCGTCTTTCCATTCGTTGCTTGACTGGTCTTTGAAACGGCGGTTAACTGCAATTCGGAAGGAACATACCGGCGTTCCTTTGGGAGTGTAGCGCAGGTCAGGGTCAGCGGTCAGCCTGCCTAAAAGTATCACACTGTTAAGATATCCAAGCCGGAGGGAACTTTGGGAGTTTTGAGGCGTTTCACTCATCTTTTACCTCCGCGGACGGTTCTTCACTACCCGGCTGCCCCAGGTTTGAGAAGGATTGCGTCTGGGTTTCGGCGGTTCTCTCATCTGGAAGTCGAAAGAATGCTAACCGTAGGATTTCTTCGCGGTGCAACAGTTCGCGGCGCATCTTCTCCGGTACAGTTGATGGTGCTTGAAAGTCGATAAAAAGATAGGTGCCTTCGCGGTGCTTGCGAATCGGATAGGCAAATGTGCGACGTTCAGTTTTAATATTCAAGATATTGGTCGCGCCGCTGTTTGTCAGCAGACTGGACAGTTCGGTGCTGATTTTCTCGACATCCCCTTCAGCAAGGTTGGGGTCGAGGATTGCTGCAAGTTCATAATTGTTCAAGTCTCCTCCTTTAATGGGTTTTGAATCTAACCAAAAGGACATCGCCGTCCTGAATTATATAACCCTTTCCTTCAATCTTGACTTTGCCGGTGGTATGTGCTACCTGAAAACCGCCCGCGGTAATTAAGTCCTGCCAGCTGACAACCTCCGCTTTGATAAAGCCTTTGCCGATGTCGGTGTGAATCATATAAGCGGCATCAAGCGCAGTTGTTCCCCGCGGTGCGGACCAAGCACGAGTCTCTTCTCCTTTGACGGTATAGAAGCGTATCAGGCCAAGGGCAGAAAAACAGGTGGTGATAATTTTTGCGGGACCTTCTGGAGTAAGGTTGAGGCTTTGACGCAGTTCCATCTTTTCTGACTCTGACAGGTCGGCACTCTCATTTTCTAGTTTGGCAGAGAAGAGTATGCAGTTACGACCGGCGAGTGTAGGGAAGTGGTTCGGTTCAGCAGGCTCGGTATCTGAGCAGTTGATGCCATAAACAACAGGTTTCAACACAAAAAGGGACAGGTCTTTTACCGCGCGCCGTTCATCTGGGCTGAGTGCGGGGGGTGTAAATGTTTTGCGCAGGGAATCAGCCAGTTTCTCTAAGGCGGTGACCAGCAGGTGTTTTTCCGGCGTTGCCGGTTCCTTGCGTGCTGATTCCAGTCTTTTTTCAACTACGGTGAGATCAGCAATTGCCAGTTCCGCTTCAACAATCTCAACATCACGGTCCGGATCGATTGTGTCAAGGATGTGGGGGATGTCCGGGAGAGCAAAGTTGCGGACAAGATGGAGGATGAGGTTGGCTTCTCGGATGTGGGCGAGGAATTTATTACCCAGTCCTTCTCCCCTACTGGCTCTTTTGACCAGACCGGCGATGTCGACAAAATCAATGTGTGCGGGAGTAACCTTTTTGGGATTGATAACTTGAGCGATTTTTTCCAGCCGTTCGTCCGGCACCAAAACCACACCGACATTCTTTTCAATGGTGGTGAATGGAAACAGGTCAACTCGTGCACGCGCACCGGTGAGAATGTTAAATAAAGAGGTTTTGCCGACATTGGGCAAGCCAACTATGCCGATTCTCATATTAGTGTCGAACCTTTCTTATTGTCCACCGTAATAGTGTCGGAGTGATGGTTGAGGATGGAGGTATTGTATCGGCTCATCGCTTTTCCCAAACCGCTGGTAGCAACCATCAGACAGGCATCAGCTGCGCATTCAAGCACATTGGGCAACAGCTTCAGTTCGTCGGCACTAAACGGGGAAAGGACGTATTCGGTTGCATCGCGTTCTGCAGGTGAGCCGATACCGACGCGGAGGCGAGGAAATTCATCGGTACCGAGGTGGTAGATGATAGATGCAAGACCTTTGTGACCGCCATCTGAACCTCGAGGTCTCAGCCGCAGGGTCCCGAAGGGTAGGGCAAGGTCGTCGACGACCACGAGGAAATCATCCGGTTGTTCTGCTAATTGTTCTTTGACAACAACCCCGGAGTTGTTCATATACAGCAGTGGTTTGACGAGGAAAAGTTTCTTGCCGGCAAACATGGTCTGGGCAAGGAATCTGCCAGAGATATGGTGAAAGCGGATTTTCAGGCGCCGGGCGATGGTGTCAACCGTCATAAAGCCAAGGTTGTGCCGCGTGAATGCGTAGTGCTCAGTTGGGTTGCCAAGACCAAAGACGGTCATATTATTTTTTCTTCTCTTCTGGCTTCTTCTTCGCGTCCGGTTCGGCTTCCGCACCCTTGCCTTTTTCCTCTGCTGGGCCTGCTTCCTCGGCTGTCTTCTTTTCCTTAATCACCTCAGGTTCAGCAGCACCTGCTGCCGGCGCAGTTGCAGCTTCAACCGCGGCAGCAAGTTTGCGTGGTGTCAAAATTGTGACGATTGCCGACTCTGGTGGTAGCACAAACTCAATGTCTGGATATTTCAAATCAGCGATATGGATGCTGTGTCCCATCCTCAGATTGGTAACATCGATGTCAAAATGTTCTGGGAACTTATCAATGGTTGCCCGGACCGGGATTTCCCGCAAAACCAGTTCGAGCATCCCGCCCTGTTTTACTCCCTCAGCAACGCCGTGGATGATAACCGGAACATTCATAGTAATCCGTTCATGAGGATGGACCTTCTGAAAGTCCACATGGAGAAAAGAACCGTCAATCGGATTGCGCTGAATTGTCTTGATAACGCAGCGGATTGTATCCCGTCCGTTAATCTGAACATCAACTATCGGTGTGTGTCCTTTTAATTCTTTTAGCAACATTCCAAACTCGTGGGCAGGAACTGTGAGCAAAAGTGAGGGGTCACCGTGACCATACATAACTGCCGGTAGCGAGCCGGCGTCACGGAGTTTTCTGACCTTAGATTTGCCCGTCTCGGTTCTGATGGTTGCCTTGATTTTTGCCATAATTCTCCTTTACTGGATAAATAATGAACTGACCGAGTCCTCGCGATGAATCCGAAGGATTGCTTCGGCGAGCAGCGAGGAGACGGAGAGTATTTTTATCTTCTGATGCTGTTTTACCGGCGGCTGAAAGATGGTATCGGTTATTACCACCTCGGCAAGCGCTGAACTGACGATGAGGTTGATCGCATCACGGGAGAAGATTCCATGGGTAGCGGTGGCGCGCACGCTCTTCGCGCCGGCATTGATGAGTGCCTCGGCTGCCTTGATAAGGGTGCCACCGGTGTCAATCATATCGTCAAAGATGAGTGCATTCATATTAGCAACATCGCCAACCACCCTTAGTGCCTCTACCTGATTGGGTGTGGTGCGGCGCTTGTCAATGATAGCGAGCGGGACATTGTTGCTCAGGCGCTGGGCAAAGCCGCGGGCGCGATTTGCCCTGCCGGTGTCAGGCGCAACAACCACCAGGTTGTCAGTGCACTGCCGGTAATATTCAATCAGTACCGGGGTGGAGAAGAGATGGTCAACCGGGATGTCAAAGAACGCCTGAATCTGCTCGGCGTGCAGGTCCATTGTCAGCACCCGGTCAACACCAGCGCGGGTGAGCAGGTTGGCAATGAGTTTGGCAGAAAGTGGAACCCTGGGTTTGTCTTTACGGTCCTGACGGGCATAGCCATAATAGGGAATGACCGCAGTAATCCGCCGGGCAGAAGCCCGTTTCAAAGCATCAATCATCAAAAGCAGTTCCAGTATGTTGTCGGCAGGTGGTGGCGTTGGCTGGACCACAAAAACATCCTCACCCCGGACACTTTCATTGATATTAACCCGGATTTCACCATCGGCAAAATTGGTGATTTCTGCGTCCCCCAAAGGTATCTCGAGGTGGGCGCAGATTTTTTCTGACAGGGGCTTGTTAGCCCGACCGGAAAAAATTTTCAGTCGCTTATCCATATATTCTCCATTAAGCTACTTCTCAATTTCTGGGGCGGAAGGATTCGAACCTTCACGCCAGGATCCAAAGTCCTGTGTCCTGCCAGATTAGACAACGCCCCACAATTTAAATTCTACTCAGGCGGACAGACGGTCTTGATCGGGTAAAAATCCAGGGGAGCCCAGAATTCATCAACTCGGCCATCGGGTCAGGAGCTTTAAGCAATCCATAGACCGTACTGCCGGAACCGGACAGGCTGGCAACATAGGCACCCCGCCTCAGCAGCAGTTTTTTTACTTGAGCCAGTTCTGGATACCTGCGAAACACAACCGGCTCAAAACTGCTATAAATCTGCGCTGCTAAACCTGCCAGTTTTCCGCGCCTTAACTTTAATCCTATAATTTTAGGAAAAACTGGGGGTGGTGTCAATTTCCGCCTTATGCGGTCAAGCTCCTGATAAGCCCAAGAGGTGGAAACAGGAAAAGCAGGGCAATACAAAAGGACTAAAAGCCGGGGCAGACTAATAGGGCGAAGTTTTTCACCTCTGCCCCTGGCGATACAAGGAACGCCTTTAAGAAAAAATGGCACATCACTGCCCAATTGCAGTGCCAGGTCCTGGACTCTTTTCGGGTTGAGGGGTTGATGATAGAGCCGATTCAAACCAGCTAAAACAGTAGCGGCATCCGATGAACCGCCCCCTAACCCGGAACCCAATGGGATGCATTTCTCAATCACAATACTGCACCCCGCATTAATTTTGGCAGCGGCAAAGAAAAGTTCAGCAGCACGATAGGCAAGGTTGTCTTTTTCATTGACATCGAACCTGATGCCGGTTGTTTTTACTTCTATCCCTTTTGCCTCTTTGGTAATTTTTATGTAGTCGCCAAACTCCAATGGCACCATTGTTGTGATTATCTCGTGATACCCGTCAGGTCTGCGTTTGCCCACCCAGAGTCCAAGGTTGATTTTTGCCGGTGCCAAAAGGCTTATTGAAGACTTCACTGCTGAATAAATGTTGACAATGGGTTAATTTTCCATTCGGGCGAAAAAAATCCCGCACCTCTAACACCGTGCCAGCCAAAAGTGCGCACCTGGCGGTCAAAAATCATAAAGTCAGGAATCGATGTGCCCGACCCGATGATACCCCAGAAAAGGGATAGTTTTGTGGTTGCAGGGTCGGTTCCCATCCGCACCAATACCAGCCTTTCCGGATTTAACGGGTTGGGATAGACAAAGATTGCTGCCAGGCTTTCGCCGAGTTCTGTTCTCCCCAATTTCAGTCTGCCCTGGTTAACAGTAATCGGCAGGAATTGATGGATTTTTTTCGTTATCAGGTTTTCTTCAGGACCGCCGAACAGGACAAGATTGCGGTCAAGCAGGATGGATTCAGTATCGGCAAGAACCTCAGTTGTGCCATTGCCAATAAGATACCAGCGCAACGCCTCTTGGGTGGCGGCGTGGCGCAGGAAATCGGCAATTGTTGAGTCCTGAGTGCCATAGACAATTGCGAATGGTTTCATCAATGCCTGTTTTGCCGGACCGTAAAGTTCAGGTTTCTTTCGGAGGGTGCTGGTTTTTGCCTTACCCTGTTGCCATCCTTGACTGGTTTGGTGCAGGGTTATCACTGCGGGCAACTCTAACCTTTTAATAACCGGTTTACCATTTATTTTCACACCTATTGGTCCGGAAAAGAACAACCGCTGGTCAAGGTTCAGGGTAAGTTGGTCGATGTTCTCGGTGTTAATCTCAATTGTGGAATCGCTTGCAAAAGCTTCAACTGTTGCATCTCTGCCAACAGTTTTTACCCGGTCAATTGTCAGCCAGTAGCAGGTGCGGGATTGGGCTAAATCAGCGGTGCGCAACCGGATATGTCTTGGTCCGGGCTCGCGCCGCGCATTTTTTAGGAAATCCATCAGGTCAGGGTCGTCAACGCAACCCTCCCACCAGTGCTTCTGACATGAAACCTCCTTGTAGTGGTAGTTACATCCAAGCACATCAAGCCAGAGGGCAAAGTTTCTGCCGTGGATTGTCGGCACATTGTCGTCGTCACCGCCATGCAGGATAAAAACCGGCAGGTTCAATGCATTTTCAAGAAAGACAGGCACATTGTCAGGACGGGCTGCCATCTCACGGATGGCAAGTTTATCAGGTTCGGTAAAGATGATGCTGCGCTGGAGAAAGTTGGGCAAATAAAGCGGAAATGAAGGCCAGCCCGCCTCAGGTGCAATAGCGGCAAAAAGGTCAATTGCAGCAAGACCGATATGCCATGTGCCGTGACCGCCCATTGAATGTCCGGTCAGAACCACCCGGTCAGAGTCAATCGGAAAGTTCCTTTTCACCTCTCTTAAAACCTCAATACAATCAAGCCTGCCCCAGTCCTGCCAGTCAAACCCATACGGTCGGCGGTTGGTCGGACAGACAACAAAAGCCCAATCCTTGGGCTTAAAACATTCGGCAAGCCCGTAAGCCTCAACACCCGCACCGTGCAGCGAAACAATGAGTCCATATTTTTTCTTCGGGTCGTAGTTTTCAGGATAGAGCAGCGCATAGTACTGGCAGGAAGAGTCAATTTCTGAGATAAATGTCCGTTTATGTGCACAGGACAAAGGTTTTGAGCGCAGTTCAACCGTGTCGGTGTGTTCAAAATCGTCAAGTGTTATAGTTATCCTCATTCTCCAGCCGCTCTTGTCATACGGCAGGCAGGGCAAATTGACCTTGATTGCCGGTTTTTTTATGCCAAGTGCTGGAATGTGATTGACAATTGTGTCAGCAAGAATAAATGTGTCAAGCGTTAATCGGAGGTGAACACCATCTAAAATTTCGGTGAGAGTGTTCAAAAAAGGGATGCCAAACCAGGCAAGCCTTGCTGAATCGGCAATCAGGTCCGGTGCGATGATATCCTGAGTAAAGACAACAACCGGCTCAGGGCAAGGGACGAAAACAAAGCGCACCCGCTGGTCACCGTAACCGGAAATGCGGATGACTACGCGGTTCATCCCGGAATCAAGCACAACCGGTGTCTTGAACCAGTTATTGCCATACACATCCCCGAGATAGCCCCTGCCGTTCAGGACAAAACTGCCGATACGGGTTGCGAGCGCAAGGCCGCGCGCCTTTTGCGGACAGTAAAATTCTGCATAGGCATACCCAACTGCTGAGATACCGCTGATGCCGTAGTAGTCCATAATTGAATCCCAGCGCACATCCTGATAATCAGTATCTATCCAGCCCGCAGAATCGCTGACAACCTCTTTCCAGCGCACCACCCCGCCTTGAACAAGCCCGCTGCGCAGGGAATCACCCTCCTGGGGCTTAAGGCTTGCCATATCTGGCACCGCCTCGGTTATCCCTTCACGCGTGCCAATTGAAAACGGTCCGCACAAAAGCCAGTCGGTGATGTAAAGGGTGTCTTTGATTGAAGGCAGGCTCAAAGATGTTGCTGCGAAAAGATTAAAGGAAAACTGAAAAAATCCCAGATGGACAACAACCATTAAAGTTAACAATGACCTTTTCATTAAAAGTAATTTTACCACCAGAAAATCAAGGGTCAAAATGGGCTGGGTTTGACTTCTGTATTTCTGAGTGTTATATGAATTAGATGTCAGACTCAAAAATAAATATCGGAGGCGAGTATGACTAAAAAACAAATGTCCTGGCAGGAAAAACTTATGGATAGCAAAGGTTTCCCAAAGGTGGTTGAGATTACCCCGAAGATGGCAGAAAAATGGGGAACAAAGCCTCACGATACGGTGGTGATTCCGGCGCCGCTTGAGGTTGATGGGATTATGAGAAGGGTGCCGAAGGGAAAATTGATTACAATAAATCAAATTCGGGATGCCTTGGCAAAGAGGCACAGGGCAACAATCGGGTGCCCAATAACAACCGGCATCTTTGCCGCAATTGCGGCACGGGCAGCAGCTGATGCAATGACCGCGGGCAAGAAGGATATTACCCCTTACTGGCGGACACTGAAACAGGGCGGGGTGATAAATGAAAAATATCCTGGCGGGATAGAACTGCAGAAGCGGCTCTTAGAACAGGAGGGTCATAAGGTGGTTCAGAAAAGGAAGCGGTTTGTGGTAAAGGACTTTGAAACCAAGGTGATAAACCTGTGAACAGACAGCGATTATTTGCCATTTTTTAGACGACGGCGACTATTGTTAAGTTATTGTTTTTCAATGTATTATATGAAATTTGAGGTGTGTCCCCTCCACCACTCCCCCTGTTAGTTCATTACCTATGTCCATTGGAGAATTGGGGAATGACCAAAGCCAGAGATTGAGCAAAGAATCAGCAGGAGGTTAAGTATCATCTTTTCAGTTTTTTAGCACAAAGAAAAGAAGGAAAGAATAACTTGACGCGGTAAGTTTTGCGAGTATAATCAGTTGTGCCTGAGAATGAGACGCTAAAAAAGCGGTTAGGTATTCAGGTTCTTTTTGACTTCACCGATATAATTGAGGCGATAGATTTTGCCGCAGAAAGCGGTTTTGGGGTCCTTGAGATTAATCTGGGCAATATCAATTTCGGCAGGCAGTTGTTCCGGGCAAATGAGCGCAAAAGAATCAAAACCCAGGCAGAGAAAAGAAAAATCAGGCTGGCGGTGCATGCGCTTGAAGGTCCGTCATTTTTTATTCCGAGTGAGCGGGTCCGCAGGTGTGCGGTCTTGGAGTTGAAACAGACTTTAAACTGGGCGGCTGATATCGGCGCAAAAAATGTGATAATGCATCTGGGCTTTGATATGCATTATGGGTATGGGGGCGGCAATCGCTATACCCATGAGGAGTTTCCTGATTATTATGAGGTGGCACTTTTTCAGGCGCTTGCCGATTTAAAGGTCTATTGCCGCGGCAGGGCAAAATTGTGCGTTGAGAATGTGGGCGGTTTTCGTTTTGTGCCGAGCAAAAAGATTTTGAAAAAACTCTTGGGCGGGGGTTTGGGGCTCTGTTTTGACATCGGTCATATTGCCATCCTTGATGAAGATAGGAAAAGGGAGGAGTTTGCCTTTTTCCAGCGGTTTCAGAAAAAGGTCTATCATGCGCATCTTCATCACAATCACGGCACAAAAGACCAGCATCTTGCCTTAGGCGAGGGAACGGTGGATGTTTTGCCCTATCTCCGTTTGCTTTGGAAAAGCCCGGCGCTTTTGGTTTTTGAAACCAGACCAAAGGAGGCGGCTCTCAAAAGCCGGAATTATTTTGAGAGAATGCTTTTGCCAAAACTTCGCTGATAAGAGGAAGTGATGAGGGTTTTGGTTACCGGGGCAAACGGGTTTATCGGCTCCCATCTTTGCGAGTATCTTTTAGACAAGGGCTATGAGGTGAAAGGGATGGTGCGCAAGAGCTCTAATCTGCGCTGGATTCAAGGCTTGAAAATGGATTTGGTTTATGGTGATTTGAATGATGAGGCTTCACTTGCAGAGGCGGTGAAAGGTGTTGAGGCGGTCTTTCATACCGCGGCGGTGGTCAGGTCAAGAAGGCTAAGGGATTTTGTCAGGGTAAATTATGAAGGAACAAAATGGCTCGCAGACAAGGCGGCAGGAGCGGGTGTAAGGAAACTTGTGCTCTTTTCATCAGTGGCGGCAGCCGGACCGGTAGGGAGAGGCGAGGTTCTGGATGAAAAAAGGGAGCCGAAGCCGGTAAGTGATTACGGTCGGGCAAAACTCTTGGCAGAAAGGGCGGTCTTAGGTTTCAAGGAGAAAATGGGGGTGGTGATTCTGCGCTTTCCCGCAGTTTACGGTCCAAGAGACAGAGACGGGCTATTGTTATGGCGCGCGCTTAATAAAGGG
>CAZNRV010000246.1:0-3247 GCA_964575495.1 uncultured bacterium | reverse complement strand
ACCCTAAGTAGATATAAAAATACACATTTCTCTCTCCCCCTAAAATTTGTTATTCCTTAAAAACCAATAACTTAACCAAAACCACATTTTTACCGGGTAATAACCCCCTGTCCAAAACCGAACCCTAACTGCTCAATTTGCATCGGTTTTGATTCCAAAGGGATTAAAGGGTGCATTACAAACTTGACTTATTGTGCAGTTTAGATTAGGCTATGGGAGTGAGTATCTCCTCATTTTTTCGCAGCGTCACTGAGCGTTTCATCAATGACATCGCCATTGACCTCGGCACCTCCTCCACCCTGATTTATGTCCGGGGCAAAGGCATTGCCCTGCGCGAACCCTCAATCGTGGCGGTTGATGAAACAAATCACAGCGTTGTTGCTGTTGGCACCGAGGCAAAACGGATGTTAGGCAGGACACCTGAGGGCATTCGCGCAATCAGACCGATGAAGGACGGCGTCATTGCCGACTTCAGCATGGTGGAGATGATGCTCAAAAGTTTCATCGGCATGGTCCAGAAAAAGAAACTGTTTGTCCGCCCGCGGGTGATTATCTGTGTCCCCTCCGGAATAACCGAAGTAGAAAAAAGGGCGGTGCGCGACTCGGTTGAGGCGTCAGGTGCGCGCGAAATCTACCTTGTCTCTGAACCCATCGCCGCAGCCATCGGGGTTGGTCTGCCAGTGGAAGCGCCAACCGGCAATATGGTCGTTGACATTGGCGGGGGGACAACCGAGATTGCGGTCGTGGCGCTCTCCGGTGTTGTCAATGCGGCATCAATTCGGGTTGCCGGCGATGAGATGGACGAGGCGATAATCAATTACATCAAAAAAAACTACAACCTGATTATCGGCGAGCAGACCGCGGAAAACATCAAGATTACCATCGGTTCTGCCTATGCCACCGGTGCTGAAGAAACAATGGAGGTAAAGGGCAGGGATTTAGTCTCGGGTATTCCCAAGACCATTCACATCACCTCAACCAAGGTGCGGGAGTCGCTTGAAGAACCGGTCTCTTTGATTATCGATGCGATTCGCCTTGCCCTTGAAAAAACCCCACCTGAACTTGCCGCCGACATCGTTGACCGCGGAATCTATATGTGTGGCGGTGGCTCGCTGTTGCGCGGTCTTGACCTCTTGATCAAAGAGGAAACCAATCTGCCGGTCTATGTTGCCGACAACCCGGTGGAAAGTGTTGTTCGGGGTGCGGGCAGGATTTTAGAAAATATCGGAGTCAACGAAAAGCTGATTTTACGCACCAAATAACAGGAAAAAGGTGCCTGAAAAATCAATCGCCAATGCCGGGTAAAAGAGTAGCCTCGATAAAAGACCGCATATCCTGGGTAGTAATCCTCTGCTGTCTATTCAGCCTGCTTTTGCCTGTCGATCTCAAATTAAAAATTACCCAACCCCTTGCCACTGCCCTCTTTTTACCGCTTCGTGCCATCGCCGCCCTGCGGACAACCATTGCCACCTTGGGAACCGAAAACCGCTTCCTGGCACAGCTTGCCGCAGAACTGGCTCTTGAAAACGCCCGGCTGAAATCGCAGCCGCCCCCATCAGTAACGATGCCGGTAACCAAACTCATCCGCGCACCAATCATTGCCCGCGACTTAGGCACACTGAAAAGGTTTCTCACTGTCAGCCGCGGCGAACTTGACGGCGTTCGCATCGGCTCGGTTGCGCTGGCACCCGATGGCATTGTCGGCAAGGTTATTGCCGTTTCCAGGCATCAGGCGCTTGTCCAGACCATCTTTGAACCCGACTTCCGCGTTGCGGTAATGAACAGTCGCACTCGAGAGGTAGCGCTGGTGCGTCCGGCAAACGAAAACCTGCTTGCCCTTGACTATGTCAGTCCTGATGCCGATTTTGCGCCCAATGACACGGTTATCACCTCCGGACTGGGCGGCATCTTTCCCAAAGGCCTGAGAATCGGCATTGTCAAAACCGTTGAGAACAAAGAGGATGCACTTTTTCAGTCCGTCCTGATTGAACCCTTTGTCCGCATCACCCGGCTCGAACAGCTCTTTATTCTCTGCCTCGCTCTTGATTCACTGCCCGGCGGCTGGCTTGACAACCTGAAGCCAGAAGAAATCAAAATTCCTGAATGATTTTGCTATGCGGCAATTTTTTGCCTTTGTTCTGATTTACCTCCTGTTCATCATTCAGGCAGGGACCCTGCCTTATGGTCCGGATTTTGTGCTGCTCGCCGTAGTTCTCTTTGCACTGCATGAGCATCAAACAGTCGCCACCTTTCTTGGACTATTCGCCGGACTGCTCTTTGACCTATTAAACCCGGGCACATTCGGTCTCCAGATTCTTTGTTTGAGTATTATCGGCTACGGCGTTGCTACTCTGCGGAGCCTTTTTTACCGCAGCCGCTGGCAGGCGGTCGTTTTCACCTTTGTCGGACTTTTACTGAAAACCGGTTTTGAAAGCGCTGCCGCAATAAGACCGCAATTACTCACGCTTATCCTGACATTCGGATTCACCCTTATCCTGTGCCCTTTTGCCGAGTCCGGTTTAATCAGATTGTTCTACAAGAGAACCGAATGATGAAGCAAAGGATCAGGCGCCTAATTCAGATAGGAACCATTCTTTTACTTCTACTTTTCTTAAGGCTTGGTTATCTTCAGGTGCTACGCGGTACCCGCTATGCCCGGCTCAGCGACCGCAACCGGATAAGAAGAATTGTTCTCCCAGCACCAAGGGGCAGAATCTTTGACCGCAATGGAGTTCTGCTTGCAGACACCAGACCATCCTGGACCGTTGCGGTCATCCCGACTGAAACCAATGACAGCGCGCTTGCGCTCTTGGGCTTTATCCTGCATCAGCCGGTTCAAGAACTCAAAGGCCGGCTTGAACCGATTGCCGCTTTTCCTGCACCGGTCAACATCTGTCGTGATGTACCCTTGAACACCATCGCCCGGATTGAGGAGAACAATTTCCGCCTTCCAGGTGTTCTGATTCGCGTTGACCCGGTCCGCAACTATCCGTTTAAAAATATCTATGCCCATACCATCGGCTACCTTGGCGAAATCACCGATGAGGAACTTGGACGCGACACCAGTTACCGCCGCCTTGACTACATTGGCAGATCAGGAATTGAGGCACGCTATGAAAAATACCTCCGGGGCAGGGACGGATATGAGTTTGTTGAGGTTGATGTCAGAGGTAGGGAAATCGGCTCTTTAACAGAAAAAAGACCAGAACCCCCAATCCCGGGCAAGGACATCTATCTGACTTTAGAC
>CAZNRV010000245.1:0-9311 GCA_964575495.1 uncultured bacterium | reverse complement strand
CCTTAATATCTTATTTATCTCCTGACTTAAATAAAGCAGCCTTAACGGTAACTGCCAGTTGGAATCGGTTCTTATCACCCCCTCAGTCAAAACCACACCATCTTCATCAATGATACCAAAACCGGTAGCGCTCAGCCCGGGGTCAACCCCTAAAATCCTGCCCGCCCCTCTCTTTATTCCTCGCACTATCGCCTGACCTGAAACTATCCGCCCGCGGAACTGACCCTTTCTAAAACCTCATCCGGAATATCAAAGTTGGCATAAACCTGCTGGACCTCCTCCAGTTCCTCCAGCATCTCAATAAGCCTCAGCACCTTGGGCGCATCCGCCTCAGAAACTGGAACGGTATTGGTGGCTATTTGCGTCACCTCGGCTCTTTCCCACTCAATACCTGAGTTTTTCAACTGCTGCTTGACCGCTTCAAAGCTTTCGACCGGGGTAACAACGGTGAAATTACTGCTATCGGTCTGGACATCATCTGCACCTGCCTCCAGTGCCGCTTGCAAAACCGTATCCTCTTCTGCCTTTGCCCGTTCAATCACAATTATCCCCTTGGGCTTGAACTGCCAGGCAACGCAGCCCGCAGCCCCCATTGAACCGCCGTACTTGTCAAAGACATGGCGAATTTCCGCAGTAGTCCGGTTCTTATTATCGGTTAAAGCCCGAACCAAAAGTGCTACGCCCCCGGGTGCATATCCTTCATAAAAAACCTCTTCATAAAACACACCAGGAATCTCACCTGTTCCGCGCTTGATCGCCCGCTCAATGTTTTCTGCGGGCATATTTATTGCCCGGGCTGCTTCCACTGCGGTGCGCAGCCGCGGATTTGCCTCAATGTCACCGCCACCGATGCGGGCAGCCGTGGTTATCTCCCGAATTAACTTGGAAAATGCACGACCGCGGGCAGCATCAGCCTTGCTCTTTTTGTGCTTAATCGTTGCCCATTTAGAATGTCCTGACATAAAATCCTCCTAAATTCAAAATTTCTTAGCATTGCCGCGCCGCACTCTAAAATCGACGCTACTTTACTGCAAAAATAATTCTAAAGCAAAGAACAGGAATTGTCAACAGAAAACAGGTTACTTCGCCCAAGTTACCTTGTGCTGAGCCACAGTTCCGCCTGAGGTGACGGCAATGAGATAGCTGCCGCGCCTCACAGGACCGCCGTGGTCATCGGTTCCATCCCAGACAAATGCATGATATCCAGGCGCCTGCTTTTCCTCAAAAATGGTCTTCACCGGTCTGCCCAAGAGGTCAAATACCTCTGCCCGCACCACACCAGGCTGACGCAACAGATATTCCACCCTGAGGTTACCTTTACGCACCGCCGGCTGCGCTCGGACAATCTGAACCAGACCCGCGCGCAACAATCGCTCCTTTATGCCCGTCGCCAATCCGCCGCAGGAAAAAACAAAAACCGGCAAGTGGTTTGAGGGCAAAGTCAGCACATTCTGAATCGCACTGCGTTCCTGCGGACTTAATGGCATGGTAATGTAATTGGAAAGACCGAGCGCCCTTGCCTGCATCAAAAGATTAAAGGCAACAAACCCCGCCTCCTGCATTGTCCGATAAGAAGAGGTGTCATCAACGCAAACCACAATATAGACCGGTGCGGTTGAAGGAACTCTCGCACAGGCAAGCCGCAGCTCTTGACGCCGGTCGCCCGGCAGAAAACGCTCCAGCCGGTGGTCTTTGGTTCTTAAGTTTGTGTCGGATGGAAGCCGGTTGTGATAACGGTCAACCCCTTCCTGCCAAACAAGATAGATTTTGCGGGTAAGGAAATAGCCGGCAACTGCACTGGGCACAATCAGACCCTGACGACCATTACTTGCCAGATGTGGTGTCACCCCATAACCGGCCCAGAGGAGCTGAGAAATAGTTTCGATGGAAAGCCCGGCTGGGGAGAAAACCGAGTCCTGTCTCATATCCATCAAAATCAGTTCAAAGGTATCTGTTCCCACAGTAAAGGGTGAAGGCAGGCTGGAATCAGATGAAATTGCCGCCAAGGTTAAATCCAGTCCCCTTACCGGCGCTTTTCCGAATACATTAACCATCTTTATTTCATGCTCAGGATGCCAATTGCGGTTGGCATAATCTGCTGCCCACTTCATCGGACAACAAACCACCTCACCAGTGTCGTCCCAGAATGCAATCGCTGCCAAAAGACCCGCCTGAATCGCCATCCCCACATCCTCATGCCTTGGTGTTGCCACCCCAACCTCAAACGCTGAGCCGGAGTTGTACCGATGGTCGCCGGCAAGGTGAACGGTCAGGGTTCGGCTCTCTGGGTGATAAAGATAAACATTTTCCTCAGTGGCAACATAAAACTCTTGATATGCCCCTGAATTTGGCACCCGGCTCATCGCCCAGAGAACATTGGCAAGCACCTGCACCGGCAGTGCCCCTTCAAAACCGGAATGAATTGAATAACGGCTGTTGGCAACCAGCTCAAAAGAGTGAGAATGAATTACCGGTGCGGGCAGTGTTTCCTGACTAATTCCCACCCCCCCAAAAACAGGCACAAAAATAAGTATAAGGGCAATTAAAGCCCTTTCCAGACTCTTCTGGTCAAAGCAAAACATATAATTTACTAATAATATCATCATATTTTTATGTGTCAAACACAAATTCCCCATTCGCAATTTCTCCATTTATCTTACTACCAATGCATCTTCGATGCAACATTGCTCATTGGGCTTTAAGTATTTACGGATAAAGCCTGAAATTTGACTTGCCAGAGGAATAGGGTATTTTATATTATTAATATGCCTCAGACTAAACAAAAGTGCCTCGTCCGGCAATCACATATTGAATTTGCCTCTTTGACAGATGCGCTAAAGAGTATCTCGCTGGGCAGAGTTGTGATTGTCGTTGATGACGAGGAAAGGGAAAACGAAGGTGACTTTGTCTGTGCCGCAGAAAAAATTACACCGGCAAAGGTTAACTTCATGGCAAGATATGGTCGGGGCTTAATTTGCGTCGCTTTAACCCCGGAGCGGTGCGAGGAATTAGAATTGGTCGCTCAGACTCAGAACAGCACCGCTCTGCATGGTACCGCCTGGACCATTTCGGTTGATGCGGTCAAAGGCACAACCACCGGCATCTCTGCCCACGATCGGGCAATTACTATTAAAACACTCGTTGACCCCAAAACCAAACCAGCTGACCTTGCCCGCCCAGGACACATCTTTCCTTTGATGGCGCGCCCAGGTGGAGTGCTGGTTCGTGCCGGCCATACCGAAGCAGCAGTTGACCTTGCCCGGCTTGCCGGTCTCAAACCTGCTGGCGTCCTTTGTGAAATTATGGCTGATGACGGCAGAATGGCGCGCCTGCCTCAGCTCCAGCGGCTGGCAAAAAGGTTCGGACTAAAGATTATCACTGTTAAAGACCTGATTGAATTCCGGCGCCGCGAGGAAATCTTGGTTCAGCGCCTGATTGAAACCAATTTGCCCACAAAATTCGGCAATTTTCGGCTGATTGTTTATGAGGATAAGATCGAGGGTTATGCCCACCTTGCGCTGGTCAAAGGCGAAGTCAAAGGTAAGGAAAGAGTGCTTGTGCGGGTTCATTCCCAGTGTCTGACCGGCGATGTCCTTCATTCTTTGCGCTGCGACTGCGGCGAACAACTGAGCCAGGCACTGAAAATGATTTCTGAAGAAGGCTGCGGTGTGCTCCTCTATATGCGCCAGGAAGGCAGAGGCATCGGCATAATCAACAAGATTCGTGCGTATGCCCTGCAGGACAAGGGGTTTGATACGGTTGACGCCAATCTGGCGCTGGGCTTCCCACCTGATTTGCGCGATTACGGCATTGGCGCCCAGATACTCTGCGACCTCGGGCTTTCCTCTATCCGGCTTTTGACCAACAACCCGCGCAAGGTCGTTGGCCTTGCTGGGTTCGGGCTTAAGATTGTTGAACGGGTGCCGATTGTGGTCAAACCAAATCGGAAAAACCTGAAATATCTGATAACCAAAAGGGACCGCCTGGGACATCTCTTGGGCGATATTGAGAAAGGAGTGTAAATGGAAAAGCATGAACTAAAAGGTAAGTTGGACGCCACCGGCAAAAGCTTTGCACTGGTGGTCTCAAGATTTAACGAACTTATCAGCCGGGAACTCCTTGCCGGCGCGCTTGACTGCCTCGAGCGGCACAACGCCAAGAAAGTGGACATCATCTGGGTGCCGGGCTCATTTGAAATCCCGCCCGTTGCCCTGCATCTTGCCGCATCCAAAAAGTATGACGCATTGGTAGGTCTGGGTGCGGTCATCCGCGGCGACACACCCCATGCCGAATACATCTCCGCAGAAGTAGCAAAAGGACTTGCCAAAGTTGCGCTTACGACCGGTGTGCCCGTGACATTCGGCATCATCACCGCTGACAATCTTGAGCAGGCACTGGAACGGGCAGGCGCAAAACAGGGCAACAAAGGCTGGAACGCCGCCCTTTCCGCCATAGAACTTTCTAACCTCACGCTGGAGTAAAGCGGTAGCAAAACATCCCTGAAATGACCCAACGCCGGCTCGCACGGGAAAGCGCGATTGAGGTTCTGTACCGGATTGACCTTGTTGGTGACGAACCCACCGACACCATTCAGGAAATCTGCGCGCGCAAAAACCCCTCTGAAGAGGCAGAAACCTATCTCCGCCGCCTGATTCAAACTGTCGAAAACAACCTTGCTGAGATTGACGCCACCCTGCGCCGTCATCTCAAACGCTGGCGCCTTGAAAGGCTCACCTATCTTGACCGTGCGATACTGCGTATCGGCTGTGCCGAGCTATTATACTTTGACGACATTCCACCTAAAGTAGCGATTAACGAGGCGGTGGAAATGGCAAAGAAGTTCGGCGACGACAAGGCAGGCAAATTTGTCAATGGTGTGCTTGACGGTGTGTTCAAGGCAAAGAACAAGACAGCCCATAGTGAAAACCGAGAACCATTATGAAAATCGGTGCTGTCAGCGATGTTCATGCCAATCTTGAGGCGTTCAACGCCGTCCTTGACTTCTTCCATCAAGAGGGAGTTGACCAGATTGTCTGCCTGGGGGATATCGTTGGTTATGGACCTGACCCCGCAGCCTGCATCGAACTTTTGCAAAAGACAAAGGCAAAGACCGTTGCCGGTAACCATGACTGGGGCGTCGCTGACAAAACCCCGATTAACCGGTTCTACCATCTCGCTGCCCTTGCCTTGCAATGGACTAAAAAAAGCCTATCCAAAGAACACATCTTATTCCTAAAAGAATTGCCTCTCGCAATGGACCTCGGACCCCTTTATCTTGTTCACGCCTGCCCATCTGCCCCGGAAACCTGGAACTACATCTTTACCATCGCCGAGGCTTTGCGAGAAATCCGCGCCTGCCCGTTTAACATCTGCCTTGTTGGTCACACCCACCGCCCCCTGATAGTTGAAAAAACCGCCCATGGCGCGCGCCGGGAAATTTTAGACCCCGCATTTTCTTTCCAGCCTGATGTCCAATATCTTATCAACATCGGCAGTGTCGGACAGCCAAGGGATGGCGACCCGCGTGCCGGTTGCGCCCTGATTGACCTGAAAAAAACCCTGTGCTCCTTCCACCGCATCCCTTACGATTTCACCACCACCCAAAAGAAGATGCTTGCTGCGGGCTTGCCGCTGCCGCTGATTGAGCGGCTTGAATTCGGAATATAAAAAAGGGGCGTTATCCTTTAACGCCCCGCATAAACTAATCAGAACCTAACGCAGGACTGCCGCCTTCTGGGCGTAAACGCCTGCAGGTGTCAGCAACTGGAACAGATAGATACCATTCGCCATGTTCGCCGCTTCCACCTTCATCCGAACATACTCACCAAAAACAACATCCCTCTTCACTGCCTTCACCAGCCTGCCATTAAGCGCATAGATTCTTAACTCCAAAGGACCTGTTACCGGTGCAGTAAACTCAACCCCTGCCTGTCTGTTAAAAGGATTCGGGCTGATATGCAAGGCATAGGGTCGCCTACCTGTTGCCGCCGGGATTTCCTCTGCCCCTGGCAGCCTTTCGCCAAACCACTCAAAGATGCGCCTCATCAATGTCCAGCGCTGCAGATACCGGCTGGAGTGGTCAATCGCCTCGAAAGCCACCGAGAAGAAAACCAGTTTATAACTGCCGGAATAACGAATCATCGGCGCGGCATTCGGGTCAGAATAGTCCTTGAATCGGGCACAGGCAACCGCTTCACCCAAAGCAAGGACAGCATCGCTGGAACGGGCATTATTCGCTCCGCCGCCACCGCCAAGAACCATCGTATCACCCATTGTCAACGGGTCGCCCGCAATTCCAGGCAGATATAGCTTGCCGGTTGAATCAGCAGTAAACTGGCAATGGAGATAATCTGAAAGGAACGGGCTCCCATTAAGTTCGGCGGCGATATTCTGTCCGGACAGAATAAGTTTGCCACCGTTATTCAAATAGGCACTGAGATTTGTCCGGTCAGTTTCCGTCAATGTATTACTCCGCGCATCTCCGGTAAACCAGATAACCACGGGATAATGTCTGAGCGTCTCGGCTGAAGGTGAACCCGATGTTTGCACCGAGTAGGTATCATACAAAATACGGTTGGAGTCAAGCGCCCCAGCGTAAAAGCGCTCATATGTCTGCACCTCATCATCATCAACAAGCAAAACCCTGGGTGACCCTGACTGGGCAATAAAATGAGTATCCGGATAGGCAACATCGGGTTGCGCGCTCACCGTCAAAAAGAACCTGAGCCTCTCCGGCGGCGCATCCGGACCAATCTGAATCACAAAGGAGTCAAGAGAGCAGTTCCCACTTCCGCCTGCCGGGATATCAGGAAAGGTTGCGCTTCCTTTCACAACCGTAACATCCGTTCCCAAAACCCCAAGCGTTGCCCTGACATTGGTGGCATTGCGCCAGCCCGCGCTATTAGCATAAGTAACAATCAATGCCACCGTTTCGCCCGGGTCAGGTCTGCCATTACCGCCGAAATCATTGAACCGCCAGTCGGTCAGTTTCAAGTTGCAGTAGTACAATGGCAGAACCACATTCGCCATTGAAACCCTGCCCGCGCCCAGCTCGCCTAAAGAATAAAGCGTGTCTGGCATCGAATCGCAGGCATCGTGCAGCATCTGAATGCAGGTGGCATTGGAAACACTCGCGTCAAAACACTTAATCCAGCAGGCAACACCAGCAGCAAGGGGACCTGACATTGATGTCCCGTCCATTGAAGCATAAGAACCCTGTGCCCGCGGCACGGTTGAATAGATGTTCTCTCCTGGTGCGGTCACATCAACCCAGGGACCATAGTTTGACCATGATGCCTTGCGGTCATTAGGACCGGATGCGGCAACATTCTCTACGCCATCATAACAGCCCGGATACCGCACTACCCGCGCCCCCTCATTCCCTGCTGAGCCGAAAAGCACCAACCCTGACTCCCAGGCATAAAGACAGGCATCAGCCATCGGCTGAAATGGGCGGTCTGACCCAAAACTCATTGAGATTGCCCAGGTGTTCATCGGCACTAAATAATAGATTGCCGCCATCGCCGCATAGATATTGACAGTACGACTTTGACCACAGCGCAAAGCCATTGACCGGCTATTCCAGGTTGTGCCGGCAACACCTTCTCCATTATTCGTCACCGCATTGACAATTCCCCAGCAATGGGTGCCATGGTCATCCCCTCCCTCACACATCGGCACCGGGTCCATACCAATAAAATCCCAGCCCACCACATCATCCGCATACCCGTTCATATCCTGGTCAATCCCGTCAATGTCCCCATCCGGATACGGAAGGGTGTCAAACCTGCCATTGCCATTCCTATCCTCAGGTGTGTTAATCCAGAGATTCGCCTCAATGTCCGGGTGAAACAAATCCAGACCATCATCAAGCACGCAATTAACAACCTGCGCACTGCCCTTGGCAATTCCCCAGGCAATCGGCGCTCCTAAATTCACAAAATGCCACTGCCGATTGTAAGAAGGGTCATTGGGAATCTCATCCAGCTGCATAACACCATTCGGACACACCGTCCCCACCTCTTTGAGCCGCTCATAATCCCTTGCCACCGGCTCAACATCCTGCTCAACCGCAAACTGAATCAGATACTGCAAATCGCAACCATACTTCTGGGCAATCGGGTCTGCCACCGGCCTTCGCCACAAAGGCGCAACCTCATTAACCCGCCACTTTTTATTCAGCTCATCAAGTGCCGGAATGCCGAAAAGGGCAATCCCGTCCTTCTCTGTTATCCGAACCTTTCCCCGCATTACTGGTGCCAGTTCCACAATCAACTGCCCGGCAATATGCTCAACCCCATCGGTTGACTTTACCACCGGTCTTGTCAGGTCAGGCCAGCCAAACAAGGTCGCAGTAACCAGGGCGATTACCGCTAAGATTTTCACTTTCATCAAATGCCTCCTATTATTTAAAGGGCTTATATTAATAAAATTATAGAACACCCACTTTCATTGTCAAACAATGAACTACCCACATCAACGCTGACCCCAATCCTAAACATCGCCCTCCACCCCATCTGCCCATTAACCCTGAAACAAAAACCACCAGGGTAGTAACCCCCCTAAAAAAAGTGAAATCCTGCTAAATTATGAAAATGCGACAATTAACCAGGATTTACCCGCTGAAATTTGTGTATATTTATATACACTATAACTTTATTAACCTAACGGCTTATCAGCAGCAAAAACAACCTGTTCAGGCAGACCTGTGAGATTGGGCAGTTCCCATACCTGCCGCGCATCACCCACCTCCTCAATTCCAATTACCCTGAACCCTGCGCGCTTAAGAAAGTAAAAATGGTCTGACAATGTCCAGAAATGCTCATAACGACTGGACACCCTGCCCGGAGAGGTAATATCCATCTCATCCTCCTCCTGAGAACGCTGCCGGTGCCGTTCAAAATAAGAGCGCCCGACCCTTGGCTGACCCGGCTCCTGCTTAAAGATGCGCCGGAACGGGTGATACTCATTAATCACCAGTCTGCCTCCAGGCACCAGCATCTTACAAACCTCATTATAAAACCTGCCCAAGTCTTCAATCATTCCCGAAACCTGTCCGGCATAGGCAACCTCGCACCATGCCGCACCCAAGCCGGACAAATCGGTCAACTCTGTCTGCCTGAAATCAAGCTTCACACCCACAATCTGAGTCCGCACCAAAAGCACATCCAGCCCGCTGTTTGTCGGGTCGATGACCGTAACCTTGGCACCCAATGCCGCCAGTGCCAGAGGAATAATCCCATCACCACTGCCCAAAACCGCCAGCCTTTTACCCGACACCGCACCCAAAAACTCCATCTCCGCCTTGTTAA
>CAZNRV010000244.1:0-2926 GCA_964575495.1 uncultured bacterium | reverse complement strand
AATATTTCCAGCGCCCGGCGGAAAAGCGGCTCTGCCTCGCGATACCGGTTCGTCTCTTGCAGCAACGACGCCAGGTTGTTGAGGTCTGTTGCCACCGTCGGATGGTCTTTGCCAAAACTCTTCTCAGTTATCTCCAGCGCCCGACGGAAAAGCGGCTCTGCCTCACGATGACGGTTCGTCTCCTTTAGCAACAGCGCCAGGTTGTTGAGGGCTGTTGCCACCGTCGGATGGTCTCTGCCAAAACTCTTCTCATCTATCTCCAGTGCCCGACGATACAATGGCTCTGCCTCGCGATACCGGTTCGTCTCTTGCAGCAAAGACGCCAGGTTGTTGAGGGCTCTTGCCACCGTCGGATGGTCTCTGCCAAAACTCCTCTCGTGTATTTCCAGTGCCCGGCGGAACAATGGCTCTGCCTCCTGATAAAGCGCGGAATCGTAAAGAAACAGAGCCAGTTGATTCGCAGAATAGGAAATCTCGGTTTCCTTGCGCCCTGGTTTTTTTGTCCAATCCTCAAAACTTTTCAGATAGGCTTGCCCCATTACCCGCTCTTCCTCAAGCCAGACCCAGTAACCCCGCAGTTCCTCTTCACTGGTTTGCTTCATCAAGAGGAAACGGTCAATATTCAGCAGACAATCTCTGAGCCGCTTCTGCTCATCAAGTTGGCGCAAAAGATAGGGCAGTTCATCTGCCTGGCGCAGGTTTATATTTTGCCGGTCAAAATAATCAGCAAGACGCCTCTGCCACGCTTTTATCTTCGGTTCCGAGTCCAGAAATAGATTGCGCACACACTCGCCAAACTGACGATGATAGAAATTAAGCACCGGTCCCCCGGGCGCAGAATGTTCAGTCAGATAGGGCGCAAGGTCATAACGCAACCTTGACCAGATGGCAACCGGAACCCTTTTCGGATATTCTGGCAACTTATGTCCGGTCTGTTTCGCAATCCCTTTAAGCCAATTCTGGTAGTCCGGGTCAGAGTAAAGAATTTCCAGTATCTCATTCTCGGTCAATCCGCGCCGGGCAGAGGAGAGATAGGATAGCGCAGTCTCAACTGTGATACCATGGTTAGCCGGTTCTTTTAGACGTGTGAGTAATGCGGTGATGATACCGCTAATCTCGCCAGGCAGTTCTGGCACCGGGTCATACGAGTGCCAGAGCCGGATTTCCTCAAACAGAACCCGTAGATAAAGGGGCTGACAGCAGGACTCCTGTCTTATCTGCTTTTTAACCATTTCGGTCTGCTTGGAATTGAGCCGACGCCCGGCTTGAGCCAGCCAGCGCTCAAAAAGCAGGGTCTCTGCCTCAGTTTCACTCAGGCAAGAAAGGTCAAGGAACTCAGGTTCGCCAGTTTCCCTTGCTTTAAGCACCCGATAGGGCTCACCTGCCGGCTCAGTTTCTGCCCGGTCCGAAAGGCAGGAGACAACTATCCGGACATATTCCGGCAGTTCTCCGGCTGGCAGCCATTTCAGCGAACGTCCATCACCGGTATCAGACAACTGGTCTAAGGCATCAAGGAAGAGGAAAAGCGGCTTTTGGCGGGTGGCAGAGTAGATGTGCTGATTGAACTCCTTGATTAGTTCGCCAAGTTCCTTAGGCAAAGGATTGGACAGAGGGTTGCGTTGCCGCAGTTCCTGACACAGACTGGCAAGCAGACCGGCGATATTGCCCGACTCCGGCGTAACACCAATGAACCGGACAATCGGCTGATATTTCTTTTCTGCCTCCTGCACTGCCCGTGCCAGAAGTGCAGTCTTGCCACAGCCCGATGGACCACAAACCACTAAAATCCTGGGGTTAGGACCCGCAATGTATTCCTGAATCCTTTTTAACTGCTTCTCTCTGCCGACAAAGGATGCGACAGGCGCCCGCTCCTGACCAAACCGCCTGTGCTCGGCAAGTTCCAGTTCCAGTCTTCTTTTCTCAGGTATCTCCTCGCCGGTCGTGCGCCAAAACTCATCAATCTGCCGGTTGATAATTTTTTCCAGTCCGTTATAAACCCAATCGCATAAACTATCTATATGCCCGGGACTAACAGTAACACCATTGCCATCCCTTTTTAGTTCTGCCCTGAACTCAAACACCTTTTCCGGGTCCAGATGCGCACGCAACTTCTGTTTCAGTTGGCTGAGCGCATTCTGGAGTCCGGTATCTATCCTTCCTGATTCATCCACATCAACAAAATCCCGGAGCACCGAAGGACTGGGAAAATCGCCAATGTTATCAATCTCCCGGATAAAAGTCAGAATATGCTCACGGGCATTATCAACTGCCAATGCCCCGCGCCAGATTTCCTGCTCGGTGGCTGAAGCCTGGAACCGGACCGCTGTGGGCAATTGCTGGTTAAAACCAGCCATCTGCTCAAAACGGGTATCAAGGAGCGAGGGTGGAAATGCCCGGTTGATGACCGACCAGAGAATTGCCTGGACCTTGCGCCAGATTTCCTCATTGGTATAGTCTTTATCATCAGTTAGGTGCTGGCGCCGGGACTGGAGAAGATAAACCGGTGGCATTGCATTATCATCCCGGCGATACCAGGCATTCAATACCGCCCTCTCCTCTGGATTGGCAACCCCCTCCAGTTTCGCAAACTCCTCTGGGAAGATTTCCTCGGGCAAGGGACGCCAGCCATACCGGTTGCCTAAAAGAATCAGAAAGTTGGGCTGGGGTGAAATCTCCTGGGCACGGCGGAGTTCCTCAAAGCAGATGCGCATCGTCCGGTGGTCAAGGTTTGCCTCGGTCGGCACACCCCAGCGCAGGTCAATCGCCTGAAACTGAAACTGCCGCCGGGCACAGAGTTGCTCCAGACGCGGAAACACCTCCCTCTGCAAGGCATCCCGCTCCAACTTCAAATCGGTAAATGTGGAACTGACAAACACCCGGATAACGGGCCGCTGCCGAACCAATACCTTTTCGTCCGCCATATTAC
>CAZNRV010000243.1:0-2756 GCA_964575495.1 uncultured bacterium | reverse complement strand
GGTAGTCTGACCCTTAAAAGCGGCTCTTGACGCCGGACACGGGCAATCGCCATTTTGACCAAATCCTTTGCCTTCTCGGTTGCCTTATCCTTATCCGGATGGACCCAAGAACACTGGTCGCGGATGTTTGCCATTGCGAAGAGGTGAGGGTTCAAACCCGATTCAGCAAGGGTAGCCTGAAAAAGCGGTTCGTGGGTTCGGGGAGAACAGGAGGCAACAACTACCCGGTTCAAATTCTCTTTCTGGATACAAGCCTTGATTTTTTCTAACGAGTCGGCTGAGCAGGAGTAAAGGTTCTCGATAGCATAAACAACACCGGGGAGGGAGCGGGCAAACTCCACCACTTCGGGAACCCTGACAACACCACCGATGTTGATGCCGCAATGGCAGACAAATACCCCAATGCGCGGCGCCTCACCAAAGACATTTCTTTCCACCAGGTGCTGATTCCCTTCCTCTGTGCGCACGCTCGCTTTGGTAAAGGCAAGAGACTTGACCGCTGCTGCAGATGCTGAAGTTACCGTTTCCGGAATCGCAACCGGAACCGCGCAGCTGCCTGCAAGGTAGATGCCCGGTCTGGATGCGTTCACCGGGTCGAAAATATCGGCTGCGGGAAATCCAAACTGGTTAACAGAAATTCCTTGCTCGGCAAACCAAACTTTCGGAACAAAGCCGCAGGAAAGAACCACTAAGTCAAACCGCTCGCGCCTTTGTCCATCAAAAGTCGCATAACGGACAAGACAGTCCTTTGTCTGTAAATCTTCAAGAACCTCCGCTACCCTGCCACGCACAAACCTGACGCCGTACTGTTTTTCTGCACGTTCAATATAACGGTCAAACTCCTTGCCATAGGCGCGCATATCCATGTAAAATACGGTCGGCTCAACCGCCGCCGAATGCTCCTTTGCAATTACCGCCTGTTTGGCAGCATACATACAGCAGACCGATGAACAGTAGGTGCGCTCAATTGCCAAATCCCTTGAGCCAAAACACTGAACCCAGGCAATGCGCCGCGGTTCCTTTTTGTCGCCCGGGCGCATGATATGACCGGCATAGGGACCGGAAGCCGAAAGAATGCGCTCAAATTCAAGGGAGTTTACCACATTGGCAAATCTTTTGTAGCCGTATTCAGGACGCACAAGAGGATTGATAATTTCACTGCCCTGAGCGATGATAACCGCACCCACCTCAAGAGAAATATCCTCATCTTCCTGGGTATAATCGATCGCACCCGCCTTACAGGTTTTGGCGCAGTTGCCGCAACGGTCTTTGGTGAACTTGAGGCAGAACCGTCGGTCAATTATAGGCGCATTCGGAACCGCCTGTGCATAAAGCCGGTAGATTGCCCGGCGTTGGGACAAACCGCCCTCAAATTCGTTGGGAAGTTTTACCGGGCATTTTTCCAGGCAGTCACCGCAGCCCGTACAACGGGAAAGGTCGACCGAACGGGCATGACGCCTGACCTTTGCCACAAAATTTCCTGGTTCGCCTGCAACCGTCAATAATTCGCTCAAGGTCAGAAGTTCAATATTAGGGTGCCGAGCACAGGATACCAGTTTCGGGCTCAAGATGCACATTGAGCAGTCATTGGTCGGAAAGGTTTTGTCAAGCATCGCCATGTAACCGCCAATTGCGGGCGCATGCTCAAGGAGATAAACCTTGCGACCCGTATCTGCTAAGTCAAGCGCCGCCTGAACACCACCAATGCCGCCACCAACAATTAAAACACCTGTTCGCCCTTCACTCGTGCTCATTGACTAACCTTCTAAGAATTTCAAAGACTCGGGATATGAATATCCGTCTGCTATCGCCAGTTCGCGCAATGCCTGCATTACCCGGCTGATTTTCACCCCCTGAGGACAGCGGCTCTCGCACCGAAAATGGGTGGCGCACATATCTTTGAACGGGTCGTTAAGTGCCAGCTGTGCCAGACCTAAGTTGACCTTACGAATGAACTTGCGCGGGTCTTTTTCCTGGTCAAGGAAGGTCTCAGGACAAACCGCCGTGCAACTACCGCAGATAAAACAGGCGGCAACAAGAGGAACGCTCTGCAATATTCTCTGCCGGAAGAGAGGGTCGATGCCGTCGTTTTGAACCTTTAAATCGCCGGTGGCGCTCATTCTCTGAACCGCAGCGCAAACTTCACCGATATTGACTTTTTGCGGGCAACGTGAATAACAGGTGGAGTGATAGGAACAGAGCCAGATGAATTCGGAGGCATAAACTTCCTGCTTCATCCCTAAGATCGCCATCCGGATCAGACGCCGGGGATTGTACTTTTCTTCAAGGCGACGGACCGGGCAGGAGGCGGTGCAGGAACCACAGGCAAAGCAGTTTAGAAAACTGTCGTCTGCCATCCTCTCGGCAATGCGGTGTTTGAAATGGGAGTCGAGTTCATTAAGGATAAGTTCCTGCATCGTCTAATCCTCGCCAATCTGTCTGAACTCGTCTTCCCGAAATGTAGTCAAGGGGAGCGGTTCGTCCAAGGACCTGCCGGATAGATAACCGAATTCCGCCTGGGCGTTCCGGGAGACTTTTTTAAACAAGATACTCAAGGAGATTCCCGCTGGACAGGAGTCTTCACAAATACCACATTGAACACAAGATGTCATCATGTGGTTCATTCTGGTGAGATGAAAGAGGAGGGTGCCCGCAGGCATTCGGTTTAAGCCCTTGCGACTAACGATGCGAATATGGTCGTCAAGGTCTCTTTCGAGTGCGTTCGATTCAAAGAAGCATTCGCGGCAGTAACAAAT
>CAZNRV010000242.1:0-12314 GCA_964575495.1 uncultured bacterium | reverse complement strand
CTTTTATACGAGTCGATTATATGAAGGGTTGCCTAAAGAGGAAATAGTAAAGTATATAGAAAATCCAATTCCATCTGAGTTTCTTGATAAAATCCTTTGCAAATCAAGTGAAAGAATGGAAGAATTGCCAGACAGTAGCGTTCATCTGATGGTTACTTCCCCTCCTTATAATGTAGGAAAAGAGTACGACGAAAATCTTACCCTTGATGAGTACCGAACATTTTTGAAGAAAGTATGGGCGGAAGTAAAGAGAGTGCTCGTTCCTGGCGGGAGAGTATGTATCAATATCGCCAATCTGGGAAGAAAACCATATATCCCTCTTCATGCTTTTATCATTGAGGATATGCTTGATTTGGGATTTTTAATGCGGGGTGAAATCATCTGGAATAAAGCCTCAAGTGGCAGTCCCTCTACCGCTTGGGGCAGTTGGCTGTCGGCAAAAAACCCGATTCTCCGTGATATCCATGAATATATTCTTATTTTTTCCAAGGGTATATTTACCCGTTCCAATCCATTTAAGCGGAAGAGTTCGGTAACGCGGGAGGAGTTCCTTGAGTTAACCAAAAGTGTTTGGACATTTCCGGCGGTTTCAGCCAGGAAGGTTGGTCATCCGGCACCATTTCCCGAGGAATTACCAAGAAGGTGCATTCAGTTATATACTTTCGTGGGCGAGACGGTGCTTGACCCTTTTATGGGAAGCGGTCAAACTACAATCGCAGCGATAAGGACTGGCAGGCATTATGTGGGATATGAAATAGACCCTGAATATGTTAAACTGGCTGAAGAAAGAATCCGCTTGATTACTACCCCTGAAATATTTGATTTCTCTAAAAAGTGTGTAGTTGTATCAGACCGACCAGTACTGAAGAGAAAGCAGAAAAATAAAAAGAAAGCAGAATAAATTTGGTTGTTAAGTTCCGTAAACTGTGCGCCGAATAAATGATTCGTTCTCGCGCCAGTTTCTGGTAACTTGGGACAGGTTCCCGTTAATAAAGAAAGAACAGCCCTCGCCTTTTAAAATAACAAGAGAAAGGAATAACTAATCCGGAATGGGCACGATTCTGGAAGGAAAATTCACCCGTTTGAACCAAAATTTTTGCTTGACATGAGTGGGGGGGGGGTATATAATTAGTTGGTTAAAAAGGAAGAGCCTGTTAAAGGGAGGTAGTTATGGTTAACGATAGCACCTATGGTGTGTTGAACACCAGGAATTTTCAACAGCTCATTGATGACTGCGGCACTGACCAATCCCTCCGCAGCGAAGTTGTTTCCTCTCTCCGCACAAGCGTTCTCAATTTTCTCTTAACTTACTTCAACATCCATCCTGCTCTCGAGCAGCACATTACGGAAATGACCGGCACAGACATCTGGGGTAGTGCAGTTGCTACTGCATTAGAACGAGGATACCCAATAAAAGCCGACATCGGTGATCCTTCACGATTGGAGTTCGGGTACGATAAAATCAAAGTGGTTTTTGACATCATTTTACGTCATTACCCAAATTGCGTGTTTGAAATTGGTGCGAGTATCATATTTACTTGGTAATATAGCTGGCATCCGGAGGTCCATTTTCCTGAGCGGTTGGTTTAAGTGGCAGGAGGCGCTCGGCACAGTCGCAGCGATTTTTCTCTTTTTCGCCGGTCTTCAATGCACCATCAGGGTTCGTGTTCCCTATGGTGGCAAAAAAGGTGAGTTCCGAATCAGTGACTTACTTGGAGCAATACAAAAACTGGGCGTGTTAGATTCGACCCAATTGCTTGGCCGCCAGTTTGAAATAACCCTTGAGGATGAACGGCGCCAGCCCGTCGGGTACAGCCTGCTTCTTCTGAAGTATCCGGACGGCATTGAAACGTTATTTGCCGATAGCGCCGGTCGGGTAGTCTTGACACTTACGCAAGAGCTCATTCAGCGCAACCCAGAACTTGTGGGCACAAAAGACGGTGTTCTGCTGACAATTGCCGCACGACTATTCGCTGCCTTTGAACTTGGCGCCAATGAGCGGTGGCTCACCATAGAACCAGCCAACTACCAGCGACGGTTCGGCAACGGCGTGGTTGTTCTGTATCGCCGAACACCGGAGGTTCTGGTTGACAGTGTCCTACACCTTTTAAATCAACAGCGGCGTTGGATTGAAGCAAATCTGCCTGTTGAACCAATCGGGTGGGGTGTAGTTCTGGTAGATTCACCGCCTCCTTTTTCACTTATCAAGACACATATCCGGAGTGACACAATGGAGTTCCATCTGTTTCCATATTGGGAGTCGGAATGGCGTGAAGGACTTTATCGTGATAACTTCCAGCGTTTTACAAAGAACTGTTTATTTCGAACCCTGCCCTATTTCTCAGAGGAGTCAGCGGTGTGGTTGTTTGGTGGACTTCCGGGGTACTGGTCGTATGAGTATTTCTGTTCTATATTTGAGACAATTCCACCCGACCTCGGACCACTTATGTATAACAACCAGGAATGGGCGATGCTTGAGTCCCTTCTCGCCATTAATCCTGATTCAACCTTAGATTTACTCAGCTGGACTCCAAGCGGTGCCCTTGATTGGTTTTTAGCCTTAAACTGTTCCCGAGCCTTTTGGAAAGTGGTTCACGATACCTACGGTTCAAAAGCGGTCGCACAGTTTCTTGGGGCGGCCAAAAAGACTCAGAACCTCACCTCAGAGCGACTGGTAGAACTGCTTATTGTGAGCACAGGCCCTGATATCAAACTTCTACTGAAGTCATTCCCGAAGTCCCGTGCGCTAAGCGTGCTATTAGCGATGCACCAAGAAATCGACCGCCGGTAGGCAAATAGGTTCTAATTGACTGGGTTTCTATAAAATATGAGAGGCAAAAAGAGAGAGGGAAAGGAATTAGAATAGAGTTAGTCCCCGAGCTCTCAGCCGTAAACTGTGTGCCGAATAAATGGTTCGTTCTCGCGCCAGTTTCTGGCAACCTTGACCCAGAGTTCCAGATATACGGGTCGACCTAAGAATTGTTCAATTGATTCCCGTGCGATTTCTCCGACTTTTTTGAGTGCCTTGCCGCCTTCACCGATCAGAATTGCCTTCTGGGACTCTCGTTCTACATAAATAACCGCCCGGATATAGTCCTTTCTGCCCGGTCTTTCCCGGAACTCCTCTACTTCAACCGTGGTTGAGTAAGGAACCTCAGCTCCATAACGGTTGAATACCGCCTCGCGGATCAGTTCGGCAACAAAGAAGCGCTCCGGACGCTCTGAAACTATGTCAGGCGGATAAAACGGTGGTGCCTCAGGGAGGAGCGCAATAACCCCCTTTTTTAAATCTTCAACGCCATCCCCAGTAAGGGCGGAAATCATAAATATTTTGTCAAAGCCCTCTTGGGCGCAACGCTCGGCAATCGGCAACAGACTCGGTTTAGGCAGAGCATCAATTTTATTGATGGCGATGGCGGCTTTGCGACCGGCGAGCAGTTTCAATTCTTCGTAGACCGGTTCAGTGGCATCAAGGAGCAGAAGAATGGCATCGGCATCTTCCAGCGCCTTTTCGATTTCCTTTTTCATCAGTTGCTGGAGCGCATATTTGGGGTCAAGGATACCAGGCGTGTCAAGGAGCAGCGCCTGATGACCATTTCCGTTGAGGATGCCGAGGATGCGATGGCGGGTGGTCTGGGGTTTGGGTGTGACGATGGCGAGGCGATGACCCAAGAGGCGATTGAGCAGAGTTGACTTACCAGCGTTGGGCCTACCGATTATCGCTATGTAGCCGGCGCGGAATCGCTCGTGGTTTGACGATGAAGGCACCGATGTCAAGTTCCTTGAAATACGCCGATGGAGTTGAATTTTGCTATTCGGCGAGCGACCAGTTCGTCATTAGGGAGTGTATTTAAAACATAATAGTTGGCAAGGACAGCTTTTTTCAAAAGTCTTGCTGCCTCATCCGGGTCCTGATGAGCACCACCAGGGGGTTCGGAGACAATTTCGTCAATCACGCCAAGAGAGAGGAGGTCAGAAGCGGTCATTTTTAGGACTTTTGCCGCATCTTCGGCTTTGGAGCCGTCACGCCAGAGAATGGCAGCACACCCTTCAGGAGAGATAACCGAATAAACCGCATTTTCCTGCATCAGAATGCGGTCACCGACCGCGATTGCCAGCGCGCCACCTGAACCCCCTTCACCGGTGACCGCAACGATTATCGGCACCTCCAGCATTGCCATCTCGCGCAGGTTACGGGCGATTGCCTCTGCCTGTCCGCGTTCTTCAGCGCCGACACCAGGATAGGCGCCGGGTGTGTCAACAAGGCAGAGGATAGGAACATCCCGCCGGGCAGCAAGCTCCATTATGCGCAAAGCCTTGCGATAGCCTTCAGGATGGGGCATACCGAAGTTGCGCATTAGTTTCTCCTTGGTATCTCTGCCCTTCTGGTGGCCGATAATGGCGAAGGGAATTTCTTCAATTTTACCCAGTCCGGCAACAATTGCCGGGTCATCGCCAAAGGTCCGATCGCCATGAAGTTCAATAAAGTCAGTTGCCATTCGTTCGATGTAGTCAAGGGTATAAGGTCGCCGGGGATGGCGGGCAAGCTGAACACGCTGCCAAGGTGTGAGGTTTGAATATAGTTTGACCTTCAGTTCATCAATCTGCTTCTGGATGCGTTCTATCTCGTGCTGGGCGCCAAGTGCGGTTACTTCTTCGAGTCGGTCGAGGAGTTCCACCAAAGGCTGTTCAAACTCAAGCCAGCCCGGGGAGGGGGCAGCAGGCATAATTTTAGTAGCCGAAACCGATAGCGATGCGATGAGCCGAACCGAGGTTGAAGTCAAGCGGGGAGAAGGCATAGTCAAGTCTTAAAAGCCCGCGGCGAATACCAAGACCGAAGTTTAAACGGCTTATTTTATTTGTGAAGGCGCAGCCAGCGCGAAAGGCGATTATGCTCGCAAGAATGAATTCGCTTCCGAAGGAGTAATCAATTTCTTTGGTGTAAAATGAGTAGGAGCCATCAAGGGCGAAGTTTAAAAGATGGTTGCCAAGAGGCAGTTTGTAATCGGTGCCGATGCTACCTCGTGTCGGCAGCCAGAAAATTTCGTATCGGTATGACATGGTTTTACCAAAGTCGATAATCGCAGCGGCAAAAGTCAGGTTTTTGAGCGGGTAGAAACGACAGCCGATATCGCCACCAAAACCCGAGGCTTCATCGTCCTTGATTTTGGAATAGAAGTAGCGTGCGCTGAAGCCTAAGGCAGCAACATTTTCCAACTGCCGGGAGAGATTTAAATAACCAGTTAAATCAAGCGGCGAAAATGTCCCCAAGGGTTCCTCGGTTGGCCTCTCATCACGGTACTCAAATCTACCGTGGGTAAAACTGGCAATGCCAATGCCGAGGACAAAGTGGCGGAAGTCGCGAGCGGTAAATATTGATTGATGATGGGTGTCCAGAAACCACTTGGTGTACCCGAGTTGAACAGAGAAAGGGGAAATCCGTGCGCTCGCTGCCGGATTATAGGCAAGTGCCTGCGGACCGATGGCAGCTGCGGTTCCGGTTCCTGCCATTGCCGCCTCACGAGCTCCCACTGGAATTGTCAGCCAGGCGCAACCAACCCGGCGCGCACCAAGGGCGAAGGAGGCAGAAATGCAAATTGTCAATGTCAAAATTGCCCATTTTGATAAGCGGGATGCAGTTGGTGGAAGGCGGTTAGCGATTTTCATTCTTCAATTATCTCGACATTGGCACGGGGGAGAATAATGCGCTCGCCCGATTCCAGTTCTACCTCAAGAACCCGGACCTTAGCTTCAGTTTCAATTGTCTGGAGTTCAACCGGCAGGTCAGTAACCTTGCCAATCTTGCCAAAATGAGGTTGACGGATAATGCGTACCGCCATACCAAGTGACAGACCGCCTTCTGCCTGTCCGGGCTTTGTCGTGCCAGCGGTGCCATTGCATGGCACTATCACTTCGGGACGGATGACACCGGCACGGATCTGAGTGGCGCCATTGACCGATGCCATCTTGCCTGCCAGCGATACGAGCAGGTCGAATGTCCTTTTCGCTATCCTCATCGTGCCAAAACCTTCGGTGACGATGATGGTCAATCCCTTTTTTTCCGAGCCGGTGATTGCCACGCCGATGTCATAGCCTAAGAATTTCCTCAGGGTTGAATCCTCAATGCCGCCACCGACAATCGCTTGGGCGCCAGCCGTTCGTGCCTTTTCAATGACTTCATAGGTGATTAGTGAACCAGCAATCAGAATTTTGTTTTGACAATCAGGTGTTATTTTTTCAGGGGTGACAATCTCGTCCGGGGAAGAGGCGATAGGTTGCAATATGCCCCGGGTTTCACCGCCAATTCCAAAGATTCCCTGAATCAGACTGACGTCGTTGGCAACAACCACACCTTCCCGTTCGAGAACTTCATCAACCACACCTTCAATATAGGCGTCAACCTGCACGGGCTGGGGCGGTTCACGAATAATGACCTGTCCGGTTACAGGGGAGACACTTTCCACGGTGCCGGTAATCGGTGCACGCACTTCACTCTTGAATAGACCGAAAAGCCCTTTGGAGCGGGCAATTACCTCATCCTTCTTTACCTGCTCGCCAACATTCTTAATCATCAGATTGGGTATATCTTCGGGCGGCACCCCTAAGAGACCGGCAACATTTACTGTCTGGACATTTCCTGGAACCTCGGTGCGGGCAACGATATCATCCCCTTTGACAGGCTGTCCCTTTTGCACAAGAGTTTCCCCGGGCAGAGGCAGACGCCGGACCTTGCGGATATGGGTCCGACTGGTAACCTTTAAACCTGGTGTATATGCATGAGCCATACTATTTATAGTATAATAAACAGAGAAAGTGAACTGTCAAGCAAGCAAGGTTTGAAAAATGGCAGCAGTTAGGGGATGGTTCCCTCCACCACCCCGGTCCTGACTGGTTCTGCTATCAATAAAATTATAATTTTAACGCAAAATCGCACTTGGATTGAGACTTTTGTTTGTCTATCAGGGTTAGTAATCAGATAAGATTGGATTTGTCAATGCTGGGCGATTTTATTATAAAAATCGGTTGAAAGTGTTGGGTAAGGTTCATATTTCTTGATAAGCTAAGTTGCTGGTGGGGATAGTTAAATTAACACCCCTTAAGAATAAGGCCGTATAAAAATTGAAGTTAGGAAAGACAATGGCATGGAAAGGTTAAGTTAAGTTATTGTAATTTAATAGCTTATATCAATGGTGCCCATTATGTCTTTTGTTTGCAAGTTTTTCTTGACAAAGGGTTTGGTGGGGATATAGTAATCAGCGATATGAATATGTGTTTAAATATGTGGATAAGTGTGGAAAAACAGGGGCGTTGAAGAGATGTTGGCAAAGGGCAGGTTTTTCGGGAAGTTTGAGTATACGATTGATACCAAAGGCAGGCTCGCGGTCCCCGTAGCATTCAGAAAAAAGCTCGGACCGGACGAGGATAGTTTTATATTCGTGCCGGGACGGTTTCAAACAATAGAAGTCCACCCCTACAATGAATGGAATGACTACGAGGACCGCGTCCTGCGTCATCAGCCTGAACATACTGAAGAGACACAGCGGTTTTCGATTTTGCTTTATTCCCAGGCTGGTGAGGCAACGCTGGATGTCCAGGGAAGGATTCTTTTGCCCAAGCATCTGCGGGAATGGGCAGGAATTGATAGTGAGGTAGTTATTACGGGCGCGGGCAGGTTTTTTCTTATTTGGGAGCCGGAACGGTACCGCCGTTTTGTTGCTGATTCTATGCCGCGTTATCAGGATGACCGGGATGAGGCAACACGGCAGGGCTGGGAAAGGATGAGGCAGTTTGGCAGCAGTTCCGGAGATGATAAATCATGTGCCGGTTCTGGTGAATGAGGTTTGTGAGGTTTTTGAGCCATGTCTCGGAACCGGTATCATTGTGGATGCGACGGTTGGTGGCGGTGGGCATACAATTGCACTTGTCCGCGCAATTTTGAAAAGGGGCGAGCGAAAAAGGAAGCCTGGGGTTCAAATCTTAGGTTTTGATTTGGACCCGGAGTCGTTGGTTACCGCGGCTGGAAGGCTGAAGGAGTTTGGCTGTCAGATTATTGATATCAGTGAAGGAAGTAAATGCGGGAGCGCAAGCGCGCTGGTTTGTTTGGTTAGGGCTAATTATGCGGATATGGCAACGGTTGTCAGTCGGCTTGGGTATGAGCCGGTTAAGGGTGTTTTGATGGATTTAGGTATTTCTGCTATTCAATTGCGGCCGCAGCGCGGGTTTGCGTTTGATTACGATGGTCCATTGGATATGCGTTTTGACCAAACTGGTGGGGTGCCGAGTGCGCTTGACGTTATCCGGCGGGCTTCGGCAAAGAATTTGGAGCGGTGGCTGAGGGAGTATGGTGATGAGCCGGCAGCGAAAAGAATCAGCAGGCGGATTTACGAGTGGCGCAGGCGGATAAGGAGGACAATGGAGCTGGCTGATTTGGTTGCCGGTTTAGTGCCGGCGAGGCGAAGGCGCAAAACGCTTGCCCGGGTTTTTCAGGCAATAAGAATTGTGGTTAATCGTGAGATTGACAGCCTGCGATGCGGGCTAGAGGCAGGATTCAGGATTCTGGCCCCGGGCGGGAGGCTGGCGGTAATTTGTTATCAGTCGGGTGAGGACCGGTGCGTAAAGGAGCTGATGCGCAGGGAAAGAGGGCGTTTGCGAGTACTGACACCCAAGCCGGTGAGACCTTCTGCAGATGAGGTGAGTGCCAACCCGCGGGCAAGAAGTGCGCGGTTGAGGGCGTTTGAGAAGGTTTTATGAACGCGAAGCGGAGTATCAATGGGATTATGATTGTAGTGGTGCTTTCGGCTCTAGCGCTAACATATCTTTACCAGCATTCCTGCAGTGTCAGGATGACGCGGGAGGTGGTCCAACTGGAACAGCGGCACAGGCTGGAGTTGGAAAGGGTTGAGAGTTTGCAGGTTGAGGTTGAGCGGTTGCAAAGTTTTTCACGGCTGGAATCGCTCTGGTTGGCGAATCGGGAAATGTATGTTGCAGGCGCGGGGATGGAGGTTGAGTCGCTAAGAGTGGCGGATGTGGCAGGTGATAAACTGACGGTGCGATGAGGCGGGGCGCACGGCGGGGAAGGATTTTTGGGTTTGGGCTCTTTCTGGGTTGGCTGGGTTTGCTGATTAGGCTGGGCGATATTCAGATTGGAAAATGGCGGTATTATGAGAAAAGGGCAAAGGCTCAGCACTGGACGCATGTTGAGCTTTTAGGCGCGAGAGGCAGGATTTTTGATAGAAACGGCAGACTTATCGCATATAATCGTTCCTGTTGCGCAATTGGGATTCACCCTAGGTATGTGCGGGATAAGGATAGCCTGTCAGAGATTTTAGCCGGTTTCGGTCTTTGCAAAGAACAGGAAATTCGGCAACTTTTAAGGAATAAGAATGGTTTTTTTACCCTGCGGGAGCGAGTTGACTTTGCAACTGGCGATTCCCTACGTTCTGTGCTGACCAAGAGGCAATTCAACAATGCGGTTGTGGTTCAGGATGTGTTTGAGCGGGTTTATCCTTATGGCGAGTTGTGCGCAGATGTCATCGGGTTTGTGGGGAACGAAGGAGGAAAGGCTGGGCTGGAATGGGAGTTTGACGGTTTTTTGCGCGGTAAGCCTGGCTGGATTTTATTGCAGAAGGACGCCTTAGGCTGGACATTTCCCTACCCGAGTTATCCGATGCAGGAGCCGGTGCCGGGCGGCGATGTTGAGTTAACAATTGATGTTGATGTTCAAGAGATATGTTATCGCGCGCTGAGGAAGGGTGTGACACGGACAGGCGCGCAGCGGGGCTCGGCATTGGTACTGGACGCCAGGACCGGCGCGGTTTTAGGGGCGGTTGATTATCCAGGGTACGACCCGGAAAGGTTCAGTGATTTTCCTAAGGAGCGGTTTAAACTCAGAGCGGTGGCAGACCAGTTTGAGCCGGGTTCAAGTTTCAAAATTGTTCTCTGCGCGGCAGCACTTGAAGATTCGGCACCCGAGAGGTTCACGCAGAGGCTCTACGATGTCTCTTGCGGATTCGTTGAGATTGGCAACAGGAAAATCAAAGATGTCCATCCGAACGGTGTTCTTTCGTTTGACAGCGTCTTCATTTGTTCCTCCAATCCTGCCTGCGCAATGATGTCTTTTGATGTGTCACCCGAACTTTTTTATTCAGTTGCCAGGCGCCTGGGCTTTACCAAAAAGGTCGGCATCGGCTTGCCAGACGATGGGTCGGGTCGTCTGGACAGGCCGCGGCGGTTAAGGAACCGTCTGCGCTTTGCTAATATCTCGTTTGGTCAGGGCGTTATGGTGACGCTTGGACAACTCGCTGCGGCATATCTCTGTATTGCCAACGACGGTGTTTATCTAAAACCCTATCTGATTCAATCCCTAAAAACTCAGGGTCGGACTCTTGTCTTCGGTAAGAGGATTGAAGTCAGGCGGGTTGTGAGTCCCGAGGCCGCAGCGCGCATTAAAGACATCCTTGAACGGGTGGTTTTGAATGGCACAGGCAAACTTGCCGCGATTCAGGATGTCAAAGTGTGTGGTAAAACCGGGACTGCGCAAAAGGTTGAGTTCGGTGGTGGCTATTCCAGCACTCGTTCCCTAATGTCATTTATCGGCTTTTTCCCAAAAGAAGAGCCGAGGTTCTTAATTGCTATTATGCTTGACGAGCCCACTGAGTTTCGTTTTGCCAGCAATACTGCCTGCCCGGTATTCAAAGAGATTGGCGAAAGGCTGCTTCGCCTTGAAGCCACCCGCAACCACTTAGCTGCTGGAGGCGCTTATGCTCGTAAGTGAAAGGGTAAAACGGCTCAACGACCTGATTACCGGGATTCCCTGTGAAGTCCGCGGCAAAACTGATATTAATATCAAGGGCATTGCCTATCACTCAGCCCAGGTGAAGCCTAGCTGGCTTTTTGTTGCGATTGAAGGCTTAAAGGTATCAGGCAAAAGCTTTATTGACGAAGCCATTAACCGCGGCGCGGTGGCGGTCGCAACCACCGATGCGCGTGAAGTCCAAAAGGCTTGGGTTGCAGCAATTCAAACCCAGATGCCCAGGCGCTTCCTTGCCCAGGTGGCAAACAGGTTCTACGACTTTCCGGCAAGAAAATTAACTCTCATCGGCGTTACCGGCACTAACGGCAAGACCTCCACCTGCTATCTTTTGCGCTCGGTCTGCCGCCAGTTAGGATTTGAGCCTGGATTTATCGGCACGATTGAGTACTGGGATGGTATGACGAAAAAATGCGCTGACCAGACTACGCCGGAAAGTCTTGACCTGGTGCAAATGCTCTCCCGGATGGTTGACTCAAAAATCCCGGTATGCGTCAGCGAAGTGTCTTCCCATGCCCTGGAACTTGACCGTGTCTTTGACATTGATTTCAAACTGGGGGTATTTACCAACCTTACTCAGGACCACCTTGATTTTCACCGCACGATGGAAAATTACCGCCGCTCCAAAATGAAACTCTTTGAATCCCTCACGCCCACTGCCTGGGCGGTAACGAACTTTGATGACCAAACTGGAATGATGATTCCCCACATCACCAAGGCAAAGGTAATTGCCTACGGTACTAACAAAGAGCCAGAGCTATTTCTTGCCCGGGAAAAAAATGTTGTAACATATCTACGGGGTGAAGTGCTCAAAAGTGACGCCCGGGGTCTTTTGTGCCTAATACATTTTCAGACTCCAGGCACGGAGGCACAAACCTTTGAGGTAAAACTGCCTTTGGTTGGCAGGCATAACCTCTATAATCTGCTAGCAACTTGTGGTGTTGCTGCAGCAATGGGATGGGATTTAAGAGTGGTTATTCCCGGGATTGAGGCGTGTGCCGGCGTTCCGGGCAGAATGGAACCCATAGCCACTGGTTCTGCCAAATTCAATGTTTTTGTTGATTACGCTCATACGCCGGATGCCTTAAAACAGGTTTTAACAACGGTTCGGGAGTTCACGACCGGAAGGACAATAATTGTTTTTGGCTGTGGTGGTGACCGCGACCAGACCAAAAGACCATTAATGGGCAGATTGGCAGCACAACTTGCCGATATAGTCGTGATTACTTCCGACAACCCGCGCAGCGAAGAACCACTAAACATTATTCAAAAGATCCTTGCTGGGATAGATAAAGCCATAAGAGATGATAAGAGCCGCTGCCTGTGTATTGAAGACAGGGAAAAGGCTATAAGACGGGCGCTGCTCCTTGCTCAACCTGCTGATACTGTGGTGATTTGTGGCAAGGGGCATGAAAACTACCAGATTATCGGCAACGAAAAAAGGCACTTTGATGACCGTGAGGTTGCCAGGGCGGTTCTTAAAGAGATTATTCCCGGATAGTTT
>CAZNRV010000241.1:0-2375 GCA_964575495.1 uncultured bacterium | reverse complement strand
CCTGCCGCCCTCCGCTATCCATAGAAAGCAGTAAGCAGAAGGCGGCAGGCACTAATTTAGGGCAAAAGGATGGTTCGGTGGAGCAGTTGGAAGTCCGGGGTCTGGAGTTTGATGAAGTAGATGCCCTGAGCAAGCCTTTCTGGGTGCCAGCGGAGTTGATGGTTCCCGGCAGGCTGGTAGCCTTCAACCAGGGTGGCAACTGTCCTGCCGGTGATGTCAATTGCGGTTATCAGCACCTGGCTGGCAGATGGCAGTTGATAATGAATCCGGGCGGATTTTGTGAACGGGTTGGGTGAGATGGAAAGGGATGGCGCAAGCAAATCTCTATTTTCCTCATTTATACCCACGCGCTGATTGGGTCCACCCTGATATGAGCAATTGCTTTCTACCCAGGGGATTACCCCAAGCGAGTCGGTTTTAATAATATATGGGTCATAGTCCACGAATCTGCCCCGGATCTGACTTCCCAATATACAAAATCCGGTATCGGTGGTTGGAACAACCGCAAAGCCATATGCCCAAGGAATATTCTCTGGGCCGTAGGTCCGGCACCAGATTGAATCGCCATCAGAGTTGAGACGCAGGAGAAAGACTCGGCAGGGCTTAGTCCGTTTATCCGGGGTTAGTTCCCCAACCAAAACAAACCCACCATCCGGGGTTACCGCGCCATCGCGCACAAAAAAGCTTGGAGCCGGCTCCGATGGCATTGGTCTTCTTTTTGTCATCACGCTCTTATAAAGGATGACTTCACCATTATCTGAATTATAAACCTTGATAACTCCGCAGACTGAGTCAAGGTTTTCCCCGCCGATTCCGAAAAAGGCTGGGTTTCCCTTCGGGGTCAACTCTGCCTCCCAAAATTCGACACTAAACTGAGCGGGCCAGGTATCCTGAGCAGTCCAGATTGGGTTGCCAATTGAATCAACCCGCACCACATACATTCCCCGGTATTCAGGCAATGTGTCATAGTCATCATACCAGTGTATTCCTAAGATATACCCACCGTCAGGCATAGGAACAACCTGTGGATTTCCAGCATCAATCTCCCAGTTACTGGGTTTTGGGCAGTAGTATCTGTACCAAAGGAGAGCCCCGTCTTTATTGAATCTGAACAGGCCGGCTTTTATTCCTGAGTCGGTTCCAAAGGTTCCTGCTGCTGCACAACCCCCATCAGGCAGTCCAAGCACATCCTCAAAACTGCCGGGAATGCGTCTAGTCTCATGGATGTATTCCCACAATGATGCCCGGCCATTTGATTTCACCTTGGTAATGAATGCCGGGCCAAAAATGGAGAGGGTATCAAAAATAGAACCGCCAGCAAAATAATGGCTGTCAGCAGAGTTTGCCAGTGCTGTAACGAAATTGAAATTTGAGGATTTACTGTTGCACTGGGGATGACGATAGACCCATTCCAGATTGCCCAGCGAGTCAAACTTTATCAGTGCCAGGTGAAGGCAATAATCGGGGTCATTGGGCGAGCCCTCAGGGGAGGTGGTTACCGTAAGATAGCCTTTGTCAATGGTCTGAATGAAATTACCCGGACACCAGCCTCCTGTCTCAGAAATGTCATAATTCCGTTCAAAGGTGATTGTGGCGGAAACAGGTAATGGAATAAGAGAAAAAATCACAGCCAGAAGCAGGAAAATTGACCGCCTTGCTGCGGGGCTGGGGAGCCCCAGCCCCGCAGACTGCGCAGATCGCCGATATTTGTTACCTATTGACAACCAGTTTGCCATTGGCACCTCCTGAATTGAATATTTTTTTCTCCTTTTCTTTTAACTATTTCACTGCCGCACTGACTATCTGCAAGGTTTCTACTCCGGCGGTATCAATACCACCGGAGGATTGCCTGCCTGCCCTCATTTCTCCGGATGGGTTGAGGAACTGCTCAAGATAGTAAAATTGTAGTAGAGTAGAGTAGAGTAATGGGCTCAAATGATTAACCACCAATACTATTATACAAAATTCCTGCCCTTTGTCAAGTTTTTTTGAGATTGTTTTTAGGTTTTGCCCTCGCAAAGACCTCTCCTCCGTCATTCCGAGCGATGCGAAGCAATCTCTTTGCGTTGTAGATTGCCACGTCGCTATCGCTCCTTGCAATGACACCCTTTTTTGTCATTCCGAACTGCCGAAGGCAGGAAGGAATCTCCTCGCTTTGAGATTGCTTCGTCGCTATCGCTCCTCGCAATGACGGGAGCGTCAGGTTTCCACCTTCCCTTTGGAGAGTTCTATGTTCTTAGTTCCAAGTAGTGCCTTCAGCACCTGCCAGGGCAGTTCCCAGTTCTCAGAACCACGAACCAATAACCCAGAACTACGAACCAACTTTACCTTTACCTCAACCCTGTCATTTTTTCGGGAAAAGTCAGGTCTAAGTG
>CAZNRV010000240.1:0-6975 GCA_964575495.1 uncultured bacterium | reverse complement strand
TCTCTCACCTGCACCGACCCCAACTTGGACAATCAAAGTATCGGACCAATCCGGGCTAAAACTTCCCTTCTCATCCCGGGCGCGTGCGCGCACCGAATACAAACCCTCCATATCCCAGAGATGGGTTGCATAACAAGTATCCCCTGAACCCCTGATTATCGTTGTGTCCATATTCCCATCTCCCCAGTCCCAGATGTACTGGATGCGGTCCTTATTAGGGTCGGTTGCAACAGTCTGATAGGTTGTGCTGTCCCCAGGCGCCACCAAAGTCAAGCCCACAGGTTTTGTGGGAATTGAAGGCGGTTTATTCCGACAGCCAATCCCGAGGGCAACAAGAGTTATTAACAAAATGACAAGCAGTCCATCTTTTTTCATCTACCCTCCTTTTTGGTTCATAGTTCTTGGTTTTTGGTTCCCCTCGCCAGGTCATTGCGAACCCCCACGCCTGTGTCATTGCGAGGGCGAAGCCCGTGGCAATTTCCTTCTGGACACAGGCTCGGGGCAGGCTCCGCGACGAAGCAATCTACTTTCATCATTATTGGCATAGGCAAGCCGTTTTTCTCTCAATCCTTGCCTTTGATCTCCACATAAATCCCACGCTCAATTCGGTCGATGTAATTGCGCAACCGCTCGGCGAATTTCTGCTGGTAGATGTAGTTGCGGATGGGCTCCTGGAGTTCGGCAAAGGTGAGAAACCGGGATGGTTCTTTATTCATAACCTGGACGATGTGAAAGCCGTGCTCAGAAAGAACCGGTTCAGAGATTTCACCGGTGTTGAGCCGGGCAATCACCTGGTAAAAGGGCGGGGAGAGCCCTTCAAGAAGGAATTCGCCGAGGTAGCCACCTTCGCTTGCGGTCTGAGGGTCATCAGAATAGACCTTTGCCAGAGAATCAAAAGGGACACCACTGAGCGCTTTTTTGCGCACCGTGTTTGCCAGGTTGCGGGTGCGAATTGTGTCGGCACGGGTGAGAGGGACATTGATGAGGATGGAACGCAGGTGCACCTTGCCGGTCTGTTCGTGTTCCTTTTTGAGGATAATGTATCCCTGGCGGGTGCGGAAGGGGGGTGATATTTGTCCGTTTTTGAGCTGGTTGAGGACGATGGCAAGTTCGGGTTGGGTTGAAGATAGATTTTCCATTTCCACCCAACCCCAGTCACCGCCTTTGGTGTTTGTTTTCAGGTCTTCGGAGAAGGAGCGGGCAAGGGTGGCGAAATCACCACCTTTGGCTAAAAGTTCCAGCACCTCCCAGGCACGCTCCTTTGCCGCATTTTCGATGGAATCCAGGGGTTTGACCATAAAGAGAATGTGGGCGAGTTCGACCTTGCCGGGAACTTTGGCAATGGAATCCTTGTGTTCGTTGTAAAACGCCTCGGCTTCGGTGAAAGAGACATAAATATCGGTAAGTCCTGACTTTTCCAGGAGGCGGCGGGCAAGCAGGTTTCGGCGGACTTCGTTTGCAATGCGGTCTTTGAGCATCCGTTCGTTTAAGCCTTCCTCCTCCAGCGCGAGGTAAAACTCATCTTCAGAAGCAAACCGCGTCCTGAGGCTTTTGATGTTCTCCTGAACCGCGGTTTGAACCTCCTCGCGGCTCGCGTCAATGGACTCCTTTTCTGCCTGTTCGTTTAAGAGCGCCTCGTCAATCAGTCTGCGCAGCGCGCCCGAACGCAAAATGGAGTCCGGGGTGAATGTGTCACCGGTGGCAAGGCGCATATAGGTTAAAAGTCCTGTGACCTCACTTTCCAAGATAGCCCTGGTGCCGACAACAGCGGCGACGCTGTCAGCACTACCCGCAAAACAAAGGCTAAACCAGGATAAGGTTAAGGTTAATAACCCCAACCTCAATCTATTTTCCCCTTCTGTCATCGCTGATATTCTTCGGGCTTCAAGACCACCTTGGCACTTTGTTTCAGGCTGGTTAAGAGGCTGTCCATTGCCTGGCGCCGCCTTTGTTCTTTCAGCGCCTCGCCAATGTAATACTGGGTTGCCTCATTAAGAGTGGGGCTGTCGGTAAGCTGCTTTTTTTCTACAACCTTGACAATCTGATAGCCGACCAGGGTGTTAAGGAGGGGCGAGATTTCGTTAGGTTTCAGGTCGAAAATCTGTTCTTCATCACCAAGGCTCCAGCCCAATGACATCCCGACACCGCGGGTAGGATAGCCGGGAATGGTAATATAGGAGGTATCCAGCGACCTTGCCCGTGCCAGTTTAAAAAAATCGGCGCCAGCCTTGAGCTCGGCAAGGGTCTGTTCAGCAAGAATGGAATCGGCGAGGACTATCAGCATCATTTTCAATCCCAACCCGAACTGGTTGCGGTGTTTTTGGAAGTATTCAAGAATCTCTCCCGAGGTGGGTTCGCCGGCAGCGGCAATGCGACTGGCAAGTTCGGTGGCGAGATACATCCTTTCGTTCCAGGCGAGGGCGGAGATGACTTTTTCCTCTTTCAAAAGTCCGCGCCTCACCGCCTCTTCTGCCAAGAGATTAACCGCTACCATCCGGTCAAGTATCTTGGGCAGGTTGCCTAGTGTTACTTCGGTGCGCAACTGTTCGGCTGCATAATTTATCTGGGGCGCGGTAATGCGGTCTTGATTTACTCTTCCGACCTCCTTGCCCTGGGGCGCACGCAAGCCGGCAGGTGACTTTTGGCAGCCAACACAAAGGGCAATGGTTGAGACGGTAAAAATTTTAAAGACTTGTTTCACTTTGACTCCTTTTTCTTTGTGATTATCTCCTGCAGTAGCCGGTTCAACAATCGCTGATTGATGTTAATCCGGGCACGGGAGCGTAATTCTCTTGTGAACTGTTGATAGTGCGCATTGCGGTGTTCAATAACGAGCGAGTTGCGAATGATTGGGGCAACTGCATTGAAGTCATCGGTAGGATAGCGGTCGCGATGGGATTGATAGAAATCTTTGACTTCATCCTCTTCAATATTTATCTGGCTGGTGATTACCCGGTTGTAGAGTGTTTCATAAAGCAGTTTGCGTCGGGTGCGGTTTAGTTGCTCGGCAACCTTCGGCAGGCGGTCAAGTTGGCGGCTGAGCGCATCTTCATACATCAGGTCCTCCTCAATCGCCCGCTTGATAGCGTAGGTGCGGATGGCGGTGTCAAGTCCCACAGGGAAACCCCTGGCGATGTGCAGCAGGCTACCAACCTTGACATATTTACTGGAGTCACGCACCGCCACCCAGATTTCCTTTTCCTCCGCGGAGATGGAATCAACCGGTTTGTGAAAAACCCCGAGGCCAGCCGGATTATAAACGAGCCGGGCACGGAGATTTTTCACATACTCATTTGCTACCTGCCTTTGCCGGGAGATTTTCAACTGGTCTTCGAGCTGCTGTTTTGCCTCGTTAAACGGTGGCAGAGGGGGGTCAACTGGTTTGCGGTCGATAAGGAGAACGAGCTGATAATTAGAGTCAAAGAAGACCGGTCTGGTGAAATCCCCGGGTTTAAGTGCCAGGACTGCGCTGCGCAGAGGTTCTTCGAGATAGAACTCCTGAAAGTAACCAACATCGCCCAGGTTGGTTTTGCTTGGGTGGATGGAGAACCGAACCACCAGACTTTCAAAATCCGCGCCCCGCAGGAGTTCTTGGTAGAGCCTTTGGGCGGTTGTCTCATCGCGAACCGTGATAAGCCGGCAGCGAATTTCAGTGCCAAGCAGGTTATAGGCATTTTGCAACTCCTGGGGGGTAGGACGAGTCTTTTGGGCAATGTCGGCAAAAAGTTCGTAGGTAAGCAGAAGTTTCTTTTCCATTTCCAGCGGATAGGCGATTGCTGAATCCAGTCCGAGACGGATTGCCTCCTGAATAAAGAGTTCCTTATTAATCATTCCGTTGAGATATTCCTGGACTACGGTTGTTTCCCTGCCCGGTTCAATGGATTGGGGCAGGGCTTTAGTCAGTTCTGCAGCCGTAATCGGCAGACCGTTTACCAGAGCGACTGCGGGTGTAGCGGCACGGCGGCAGTTAAGCAGCAGGATGAAGATGATTAAAAACTTCACTATTCGCATGGATAAACATTATCGGCAGTGCCGGGAAAGTCAAGTTAAAAGGAAAAGGCGGTGGGATACCCCACCGCCTTTTGCTGGTTCTTTTTATTTCTTGCCAGTATTATAGAGGTCCTTCTGCCATTTTGGCCAGGGCGCAGATGTTTCTAGCGTTCCTTCGGGATAGCCGAGCACGCCGTACATATAGAACTCGCCCAAAACGATGAGATTACCATCGGGTCCGATGCTCAAGCTCGGATTCTCTGCTGCCTCAAACCTGCGGGGTTTGGTTAAAAGACCTCTGGCGCCGACCTGCCGGAGGCAGTCAGCAACCCAGACAAGGGTGCCGTTGCTCTGGTTGGCAGCATAGAGGCAATCATCGTCATCCATAAAGTAGATATAGCCGTTAGCAGCAAGCAATGGTGCGCCGACCAGACTGTTGGTGGTGTGCTGCTGCTGCCACTCGATGGCACCGGTCAGCTGATTCAGGGCAAAAAGTCTGCCGGATGCAGTGGCAATGTAGACCTGAGTCGCTCCGACCGCCATGCCACTGATTTCAGCCGGGTCAACCATTTGGGACCAGAGGATATTCCCGTCTTCGTCAACCGCATTGACATAACCGGAATCGTCCGCGACAATGATAGTTCCATTGTTATCAATTACCGGTGTTGAGAGCATAACATTGGTGCGCAGGGTGCATTCCCAGACGACATTGGGTATATTAGGTTCCATTTTATAGAGCACGCCATTATCGCAGCCAAAGATGAGATTGCCGAGGCGGTCTATCACCGGTGCGCCGACGATTGCTGCCGGCAATTTGTATTTACCGATGAAGCTGCAATTGTTGATGGCGTCTTCAAGATAATACAGGGTGTCTTCATCGCTGGCGATATAGATTTTAGTGCCGTTGATTGCCGGTGTGCCCCAGCCCCCGGTCATGGTGTCTGGGGTCCATTTCCAGGCCTGACCTAAGCCGACAGCATTCAACGCATAAAGATAGCTATCCTCGCTGCCGATGATGATATGTCCGGCATTCGCGCAATAGGCAGGATGACCATTGAAGATATAATCCTCAGGTTCACTAGTGCCCCTTGAAGCCCTCTTTCTGCCGTTGTTGTGGCTAACGCAATAGAAATAGCCGTCGTCGCAATAGGTGTAGATTAAGGTGTCAACCACAACCGGTGAGGCAATCGGTGGTTGCGAATCCTCGCCGACAACGCCAACGAATTTCCACAAGACCTTGCCCGCGGTTCCGACTTCAATCATAACTGATTCGGGTGAGCATTCTGAGCGCTTCCAGTCCCTGGCTTTGGCTTTGACCCAGTAGGTGCCTTCAGAGTTGAACTTGTGGGTAGTAGTGATTGTGTCGCCTGATGCCAGTTTGGTATCAATCCAGCCCTTGGAGCCGTCACCAAAGTCAAAGTAAAACTGGATGGAGTCGTTTTCCGGGTCAACAGCGGTCGCGCGGAATTCGGTTTCAACACCCTTGGCGGTACCGGGCGGGGCAAAGATTTTTAAATTTTCAGGCGGGCTATTAGGCAGAACCCGGATGCTCTTTGCCTCAGAGAACTCGGAGATTTTGGTCGGGTCTTCTTCAAGATAGGCGGCAACCTTGAAATTGAAGGTGCCGGTCTGGGTCCATTTTGGGTAGATATAGTTGGTGTCGCCGCTGCCGGTGACATCAGAGGTGTCCATCTTGTTGTCAGGCTGACCCAAATCGGTGATATAGCGGATGTCTTTGTTCTTGGGAGCGGTAGCAAATACCTTTATTGGTGTTGTGGCGTTAATCCAGGTGGAGTCTGGAGCCCAAGCGATTATCGGCGTGCTGGGCGCATTGGCGCCGCACTTCAACCCCATTGTGATAAAGGTTGCTGCGGCAATCACCATTAATAGAATTAGGCTTTTCTTATTCATTTATCCTCCATTTTTTGTTTAAAGTTCACAGCCCTTATCGTTGACGACAAACGGACCGTGGAAATAGCCGGTTTCCGGCAGCCGGTCCCACCCACCTTTACCATCCTCAAAATAGAAGTAGTAGTTGTGATAGATACCGGGGCAGAGTTTTGTTTTGAACTGGTAGACCCCACTGCAGGGTTTGCCACACAAAAGTTTCATTTGATGGGGTTTGCCGTTGATGTAGATTTCTGCGCGAGCTGGAGGGTCATTGTCCAGGTCGCGGTATTCAACATAGAAGGTAAAGACTGTACTTCTGTTGCCGGCAGCAGGTTCAAGCTTTTCCCCCATCAGTCTGGGCAGAGCGTTGCCCATTTCATCAACAAGAGGTCCCTGAATCACTCCGTAAGAGGGATGGAGCGCGCAGGCACCGCACTGGTCAATACCGGCGAAGTAATAGTAGTGGTTGCCCGGCGCAAGCCTGGTGGTGAAGATATAGACGCCGGCAGCGGGTGAACCCTGGTGCAGGCTCATATCGTGCCAGACGCCATCAATATTTACCTGGACCGCCTTGGGCTTGTCACCATCTTTGTCGTTATAATTGACCGAGAAGGTGTAAATCCCGTGGTTCGTGATGAAGTCCTCATGGCAGGCGCCATTGGTCAGAACCGGCAGGCGGTTATACATTTGTTTGCCAGTGCCAACATAGGGACCGGGTTTGGTACCATAGCGAGGGTGGCGTTCTGAGAGTCCTTTGATGTCCTCGGCATAGAAGTAGTGCTCGTGTGCGCCCGCAGGAAGCGTGAGCCTTGCCTGATAAATTCCGTCAGCAGCATTCCCTTTGACCCGTTTCATCGGATAAGCAGTGCCATTAATATAGACCTCCACCTTTGCCGGTGGGTCTTTGTCCGGGTCTGAATAGCGGACTTGGGCAATATATACTGTTCTCCCAGTGCCCTGAAGCGGCGTGATTTTTGCGCCGCAAAGGCAGGGGCGATTATTCGCCGCTGCTGCGAAAAGGGGCAGGGCAATGGTCAAAAAGACAACTGCAGCTGCCGCAAAAGCAATATGCTCTTTGCGCATTCTTCCTCCTTT
>CAZNRV010000239.1:0-6498 GCA_964575495.1 uncultured bacterium | reverse complement strand
ACCAAGAACCACGAACCGATAACCAGTTTCGTTCAGGCAAGGAGGTTGCGGGCAATCACAATCCGCTGGATTTCTGATGTCCCTTCGTAAATTTCCATACATTTGGCATCCCGGTAAAGGCGCTCAACCGGATATTCTTTGGTGTAGCCATAACCGCCATGAATCTGGACCGCCTCCCGGGTGACATCAACCGCAGTGGTTGCGGCAAACAGTTTTGCCATTGCTGCCTCTTGGCTGAATCTGGGTTTGCCCGCATCCTTCTGACCCGCAGCGTAGTAAACGAGGAGCCGGGATGCCTGAATCTTAGTTGCCATTTCTGCCAGTTTTGCCTGAATCATTTCAAATTCACAGATTGGTCTGCCAAACTGCTTGCGTTCCTTGGAATAGGCAAGCGCCTTATCCAGTGCTGCTTGGGCGATGCCGGTTGCCTGAGCACCGATGTCAATCCTTGAGACATCAAGGGTGCCGAGTGCAACCTTGAACCCAGCCTGAACCTCACCGAGGACATTTTCCTTGGGGACCTCGCAGTCCTCAAAGATGAGTTCGCAGTTGGCAGTGGCACGCAAGCCGAGCAAATCCTCGTGTTTGCCCAAGGAGAAGCCGGGGAATCCGCGTTCAACAATAAAAGCGGTAACACCCTTGGAACCTAATTCAGGTGCGGTCTTGGCAAACACGATAAAGAGTTGGGCAGCACCGGCATTGGTGATAAACCTTTTTGTGCCGTTGAGGATGAACTTATCACCCTTGGGAACCGCTCTGGTTTCCATTGATGCCGGGTCTGAGCCGGCGTTTGCCTCGGTTAATCCGAAGGCACCGAGCAGTTCACCGGTTGCCATTCTGGGCAGGTATCTCTGCTTCTGTTCCTCGTTTCCCCAGTTGACAATGGGCCAGGCGGCAAGGGTGTTGTGAACCGCGGTGATGACACCGGTTGAGCCGCAGCCACGGGAGATTTCCTCAATCGCAATTGCCAGTGAGACAAAGTCAAACTGGGTCCCGCCATATTTCTCAGGTATGGTCATACTCAAAAGACCGAGTTCGGCAATTTTTCTGACTGTGTCTAAAGGAAATTCACCCGAGGCATCAATTGCTGCGGCTTTGGGCTCAAGTTCCTTCTGGGCAAAGTCCCGCGCCATATTGCGCAGCATTATCTGGTCTTCGGTCAGGTTAAAGTCCATTTTTTCCTCCTATCTTAAGAACAGGTTGAGGCACAGGTTAAGGTAGAGGATAATCGCCATTGGTTATTGCCTATTTTCTTTTCCATTCACCAGTCCCCAACCTATACTTCTTTTAAAACCTCTTTGGCGATAATCAGGCGCATTATTTCTGATGTGCCTTCGCCAATCTCACCCAATTTTGCATCCCGGTACACCCGGTTCAAAGGCAGGTCGGTGCTCAAGCCCAGGGGTCCGATGGTCGTGATTGCGGTTGAGACCGAACGAACCGCCACCTCTGAGGCAAAGAGTTTGGCAAATGCGCACTGTTTGTCCGCGCGGATGCCTTTGTCCTTGAGGATTGCCGCATCATAGACCAAAAGCCTTGCCGCCTCAACCTCCATTGCGACATCGGCAATCGCCTTCGCGGTTTGCTGGGAGATTTCTTTTGCCTTTGCCCAGGCGGTCAGACTGTCCAGGGCTGCCTGTGCCATTCCCAAGCAGAAGGCACCGATTGAGATTCTGCCGCCATCGAGGGTCTCCATAAAGATGCGGTACCCATCATACTCCTTGCCGAGCAGGTTTTCCTCTGGCACAAACAGGTCTTCAAAGGCAAGTTCCACCGTGTTTGAGCCCTTTAAGCCCAATTTGTTTTCCTCTTTGGCAACAATAAAGCCTTTGGATTTGGTTTCGACAATGAAGCAGGTAACCCCTTTTCTGCCCAATTTGCGGTCAAGGGTGGCAGCAACAATTACGGTCCCGGCATAACCGGCATTGGTGATAAACCTTTTTGAGCCGTTCAATATGTAGCCGTTATTGGTCTTGCGCGCGCTGGTCTCAATCCCGCTGGCATCAGAGCCGGCATTGGGTTCGGTCAAGCCAAACGCACCCAGATATTCACCCCGGGCAAGAGGCGGAATGAATTTTCTTTTCTGTTCTTCGGTCCCGAATTTGTAAATCGGATAGGTGCCAAGCGAGGTATGGGCAGCAAGGGTGAGCCCGGTTGAGGCGCAGGCACGGGAGACCTCTTCAACCGTCAGGGCATAGGTAAGATGGTCACACCCGAGACCACCCAAATCCTTGGGCCAGGGGATGCCGAGATAGCCTTGCTCAGCCAGGGCTAAAACATTTTCTTTGACAAAACTGCCGGTCTGGTCGTGGTTCTTTGCCCTGGGTTCAATCACTGCCCGGACAAATTCGCGCACCTGTTGCTGAAACTTTTGATGGAATTCTGGAAGAATCAAGTTCACCTCCGGGGAAAGGACAGGTTAAGGTAAAGGTAAAGGTAGAGGTAGAGGTAAAGGTAAAGAGAAGTGGTCATTTCAGATGTAGTAATGGTCAGGGTCAATCTCTTCACGCAGGAGACGGAGTTGTTCATCAGTTGGTTCCGGGTTAGAAACGATTTTATCCGCGACCAGCAGTTCAAACCCGGTGTTTTGCTTGACCTGTTCAACCGTAACACCGGGATTAAGCCCAATCAGACGCATCCGTTTTGATTCTGGTTCAAAGTCCATCAGGCAAAGGCTCGTGACAACCCGGTAAGGGCCGGTTCCGGGTGGTAAGCCTGCCTTTTCCCGCGCGCCGGGTCCGGTCAGATAACCGGGCGTGGTCAGAAAGTCAACCTTAGGGACAAAGCGCCGGGTGTCATGCTGGCGGATGATGATGATATTTTTCCAGCAAAGGGACCCGACATCGTTGGCACCACCGGACCCGGGCAGTCTGACCTTTGGTGGCCAGTATTGACCGATAACGGTTGTGTTCAGGTTCCCGAACATATCAATCTGGGCAGCACCAAGGAATCCGTATTCAACAAAACCGCGCTGCGCGGTTTCCATTATGTCGCAGATGCCTGAGGCGGCAACCGCTTTGTGAAAGGTCCGGGACTCCCCAACCGCGAGGGGCAGTTGCTCAAGCGAGGCACCGGTGCCGCCAAACTCAAAGATTGCCACCAGGTTCGGGCAATTAGTCTTTTTTGCCAGGGCGGCAGCCAGCATCGGAATGCCAGTGCCGATAAACGCGGTGGTGCCATCCTGCATCAGACTGGCAGCAAGACAGATGAGAAATTCGGTTTCATTGTATCTTGCCATCAGCGACCTCCAATCTGTTTTTCAAGTTTCTTAAGTCTTTCCAAGCCGACCATTTGCACATACTGCTCGTGATTCTGGCAATTGTAAACCCATTTGTCCAAATAGGCTTTGGTCTTTGCCGGGTCTGCCGAGTCCTGGTAATACTGAAGGAGGTGCTCCTCATCACGCCAGTAACGGTAGCACATCTCACCGGGATGGGAACCGTATTTTGCCTCAACCACCGCGTCAACTAGATAATAGGGGATGACGGTGCGCTCAGGATAACGGCGGATTTCTTCATTGGAGATGAGTTCTTCGGTGGAGACGAGCAGCCTTTTTGAGGCGCGGGCAAGCTCAAAAGCAAATCCGGAGATGCCCTCAATCCGGCAGTTGCCAAACTCATCAGCCTGATGGACATGGATGAAACCGACATCAAGATAGAGCGCGGGCAACAGGCAGACCGGTTTATGGGTCCAGGGGTCTTCAATAACCTTGGCAGCAGAATATTTCAGGGTGTCGGTGCCGAGCATTGAGCGCACCGGGATAAAGGAGACACCCATTGCCGCAGCCTTGAACCGCCAGGAGATGGCGGCGTTTGACCATTCGGTGGTTTTGACCCGGCATGATTCCACTGCCCGGCGCAGAACATGGGAGATACCATAAACCTCCCAGCCGATATAGGTGATGTCCAGGGTATCAACCAGGTCAGCAGCGAGAAGCAGGTCAAGTTCATGGATACCCTGACCCGCAACCCTGAGATGTTTTGGACCCTGGCGGATGAGTTCCCGGATTAAGGACATTGGTGCCCTGACCGTGCCGTAAAGTTCGGTGCCGATATAGTCACCGTCTTTGACAAAACGGCTGATTGCCTCCTGCTCGGTCATCACCTTGGGCACAAGCCGGGTGTTTTTATTTTTATGGACCCATTCACGAAAACCGTCAGGGTCCGGTGGTTGAAAAAGTTCGCCGACACCAGATTCAATTACCTTCATTTTGCCTCCGATTATTTTTATATCTGCAGGACTATTTATTAATTAGGATATTAGAAATTAAAATCTGATTGTCAAATATAGCAGCAGGGACCAAAGATTAAGTGTATATAAAAATATACAAAATTTACTGGGATAAGAATGGGTTATGTTTCGCAATTTATGAACTTAGCTTTTTTTCATTTTTTGACAGGGGGTAGTCCCCCTGCTATTTTTGAAAGGGGCGGATGTTTTTGAGACAGCTCCTGAATCGGCTGAAAATCTTTCTTTAGGATTTGTTTGGAGGTTTGGTCTTAAACTGGAATAAAGAAAATTTAGAGTTGGAACCGAACCCCTGGTGAATGTCATCATAAAAATTATTGACAACGGGCTGGGATTGTGTAGATTTAATCATGCTGCTAAACGCACATAACAAAAAACAACTCAAGGAGGACTTTAATGATACAGGAATTTAAAGATGGCGGCGGCATAATGTGGTTTCTCTTGGTCTGTGCAGTTCTCGGTATTGGACTGTCCCTTGAAAGGCTGTTCACCCTTTTTATCAGGACAAGGGTGAATGTGAAGAGGTTCAGTCAGAGGTTGCTGCAGACCCTTGAGCAGAACGGTATCCAGGCCGGTATCGAGTTGTGTGATAAGACCCCGAGCCCGGTAGCAAAGGTTTTGCGCGCGGCACTGCTTAAAGCAGAAGCGGACAGAACAGTAATAGAGGATGCGATTGTGCGCGCGGCTGCTACTGAACTGGCGTTTCTTGACCGGGGGATGCCTCTGCTTGCCGGTATTACAACTGTGGCACCATTCTTCGGATTTTTGGGAACCGTTAGTGGAATGATTGGTGCATTTAAGGCGATTGCCGCGGTTGGGGAAGTTGACCCGACCGTTGTCTCCAGCGGTATTGCCGAGGCGCTGATTACGACCAAGTGGGGTCTAATTATTGCCGCACCTCTGTCGATTGTTTATATCCTGTTTTCCGGGAAGGTAAACGGTTATCTGCGGGATATGGAAACCGCCTCAAGCGAACTTTTGGATTATCTGGTTACGAGACGCGGCGAGTGTAAGGAGTAATAATGGCGTTGAGTCTGCGACCCAGAGGCAGGGGTTCAATTGAACCGAGCATCCCTACCGCCTCAATGGGTGACATCGCCTTCCTCATCATCATCTTCTTTATGACCACCAGCATCTTCAGCCGGGAAAAGGGTTTAAAGATTGTTCTGCCGGAAAAGGGAGCGGAGACCAAAATCAAGTCGGAAAACATCCTGACCGTGGCTGTGAGTCAGACCGGACAGGTCCTTGTAGGTGAGAAGGTGGTTAATATCCCTGAGGTGAATACGCTTGTGCGCGATGAGCTGGCAAAGAATCCGGAGATGGCGGTTGCGCTGCGCGTGAGCAGAAAGGCACCTTACCAGACGATGATTGAGGTTTTTGACCAGTTGAAAATTGCCAAGGCGGAAAGAATCAGTCTGATGCCGGTTCAGGAAGAGGAAGGGGGAGGGCAATGAGACGCATCGGATTGAAAAAGGTAGCAACACCCAATATCCCCACCGCCTCAACCGCTGATATCGCCTTCCTCTTAATCATCTTCTTTATGGTTTCTACCCATTTCCGGACTGAAAGAGGGTTAAGGATTAATCTGCCCAAGGCAGAGATGACCGAGCGGATTCTGAAAAGACGCAATGTTGCCGCCATCTGGATTGATGCCAATGGCAAAATGACGATTAACGACAACTGGGTGAACCTGGCAACAATTACCGGTTTGATGGCGGAGAAGGTGATTGAGAATCCAGAACTGGTTGTTCTTTTGCAGGCGGACAAGGATGTGAAATACGGGTTTGTTACCGATGTGCTTGAGGCGCTGAAGGATGCCCGGGCATTGAAGATAACATTTGCCACCAGTTATGGCAAAGGAGGTGGCGGATGAACCAGACACCAAGCGGTATTACCGCGCTTGAATTTGAAGAACGTTATTATGCGGTGGCGATAAGGGTTGCCCTGATTGCGGCACTGGTGATTGCGATTTGTGCATTTCTCTTTTTACCCAAGGAGTTCACGGTTAAGCCTTATCAGTTAAGGCGTTCGGTTGAAATGGTGATGGAGGCGTTGCCTCCTGAACTGGAGAAGATTGCTGAGCCACCCAAGGCGGCAAAGCCCTCAGTTCCGATTGCAGCAGCAAGTGAAGCCGAGATTGAGGCAACCACTGTTGAGGCAACCACATTTACCGAGGTAACAAAGCGGGTGGAGGAGACCGATATTCCGGTTGTTCCCTTCTGGAAGGTGGAAAAAAAACCCGAGCCGGTC
>CAZNRV010000238.1:0-6258 GCA_964575495.1 uncultured bacterium | reverse complement strand
AAAGATTTTTCGTGTTGATTCTGGTTTGGATTTCAGGAGTTCACGCTTGAGGCAAATCCTTAGGCGAGAAACTCTGAGCGTTCCTTGAACTTAATACCCAATTGAGCCAACTCCTCAAGAACCGGCTGGTATAGCTCTTTTTTAACCGGAATCTGGACACCGCTGAGACGTAGCCTGTTATCAAGGAGCATCTTCACCGCGATTGCTGCCGGCAGGCTCACTGTCCTTGCCATTGCCGAATCACCCGCCGGCTCGCCGTAGTTGACAAGGGTCGAAAAAATTTTTTCCCTTTTGCGGTCAGGGTACTCGACCTCAAACTGGTGGTAGAGAACAATCATATCCCGCTCGCCCGGCTGGTATCGCATCCGCTCAAGCATCGCCCGGGCAAGGATGTCAAGGTTAGAGCCGGTCTGCAGCCCGATTGGTATATCATCAAAGAGACCGAGCCAGGCAAGCCGCTCAAGAACCGCATGGTCAGCGGGTAGGCTTAAACGCTGGGCAACATCAGCGCGCAAATCACCTTTACCCGGCACAAACTCTCTGAGCCACTGGCAATAGGTCATTTTAACAATATCGTTCCTTGTCCGGTTATCCTTCAAAAGTCCAAGTTCACTTAGCGCCTGCATTGTCTCACACCAGCCAGCATTGCGCAGGGTTGCCCTTATCATTGTCCTGATTCCCTCAAGACCGTAGAGTTTGATATAGGGCAGAGAGTTGCGGTTGGGATAGGCTTCAAACTCACCCGCGTCTTCAATTCCAACCTTCCAGAATGAGGCAAAGAGCCGGTTTGCCGGAATAATAATTTCCTCACCATCTTTGAGAAAGAGCGCATTGTTGCTACCTGCCATCAAAACACCTTTCGGGCTCCAAGAGAACTTGTAACCCAATGGGTTGTCATTTGCCTCAGGGGCAGGCAGACCGCCACAGGATGAGATAAAACTGACAATCCTGCCATTCTTGGCTCTGACCCGGTCAATAATTGTCATCGCCGACATATGGTCAATACCCGGGTCAAGTCCGATTTCATTCAAGAGAATCACCCCTGCCCTTTTTGCCTCATCATCAAGCGCCCGCATCCCATCACTCACATAGGAGGTGGTGACCAGGTGCCTTTTGAGTGCAAGGCAGTGTTTGGCAACGGTGATGTGATAAATATATGGCAGGAGGCTGACAACAATATCACTCTGGGCAACCAGCCGCTGCAAGGACGGCTCATCATCAACTAACAGCTGAACAGCCTTTCCGCGCGGGTTTTTCTGAATCAGTTCCTGCGCCTTTTTTACCGTGCGGGTCGCAACTGTTGTTTCAACATCGGGCAGGTTTAAAAGATAGCGCACCATCGGTCTGGAAACCAGACCCGCACCCAATATCAGAATCCTTTTCATTGTCTATTTCCTTTCTAAGAATTTTTCAAGATACTCATAATTCCTGGTTAATTTTCCCTGATGAACAATCAACGCCCGCTTCAACGGCGCGGGCAATTCAAGCCTGTCCAAGTCCATTTTAAAATCGGTCTGAGCCAGAACCGGAACAAAGGGCAAAAGCGCTTTTCCGAACTCAGCTGATGAATCAATAGCCAGCTCACAGGGAAGGTTGTCAACCGCCATAATCGGTATTCCTTGCCCTTTGACACCAGCAATCGCCCGGTCCTGAAAAGGGTTATACACGAAAAATGGTTCGCCCGGATTTGTCGCCTTTACCGTTGCCTCAATTGAACCCTTGATATCACAGGAGATATCGCCAATGATTGTCAGGCGCAAATCGCCAGTAGTAAGCGCCCGTGTCAGGTATTCCTTTGTTAGCAGTCTTGGATGCCGGCTGTCCCAGTAGATGCAATTCACCAGAACCGTAAGATAAGGCAGATGTTTTTCAAACTTTGAGCAGTACAATTCGGGACGGGCATAATACTCCTGAAGGTCAAACCTGCGGCCGGGCTCTTTGGGTTCAACTGTATCCACCTCTCTGAAAACAACATGATAAATGGTTTTGGTGTTACGGTTGTTAATTAAGTCCGGCAGTTCTTCAGGTCTGACTGCGGTTGTGCCCAATGAGCTTAAAACCTCGCCCACACCGCGGGCAACATTGCCATAACCGGTTACACCAATAACCAAAGGCGCCAAGTTATCCGGCAGACCATCCTTTTTGATCCGTTCACCGATTCTGGCAATCTCATCCTTCGCAACCTCAACCCGGCCATACTCATGGGCAAGTTTCACATCAGTAAAAGGGGTTTTCAGACCTGAAACCTCAAGCCTTTTACCCAGACCAGCAAGTGTGTCAATCATTCCGGCGATACCGGCAAACCTGCCAAAGAAGATAAGCCTCGTGCCCTGGTCATCGGTAACCCGCTCATAATCAATCAGAGAGCAGTTTAACTCCATCATCCGTTTCAACATTGCCATATTATGGGGCTGGCCCTTGACCACATGGGCAAAAAAAAGATAGGTTTTATTTGCTCGGAAAAAGTCAGACGGCATCTCCTTGATTCCCAAAACCACCGGACAGTCAGCAATGTCATCTTTGACCTCGGCACCTGCCTGCCGGTATTCATCATCCCTGAATATTCTGATTTCTGAATGCTGAACTACGAATTTGATGCCGTAATCCATTTTCAACCGCCGCACCTGAGCCGGTGTCAATGGCACCCGGCGCTCCCAGACATTCTTATCCTCACGCCTGATGCCGATAACATTATCCATAAACTTAATTAATAATAAAACCGCCTCTAAAGTCAATTTCAGATTACCTGTGCAGGTAAACCGGGTTAAATGGAAGCCGCTTTTCGCTTACAGAGAGCCTATTAACCTTTAGACCGATTTAACAAATAAAAGGGCTGAAAGCCGCCGATTTTACTACCATTCGCCATAGTTGCCCCCCATCCCTACATTATAACCAACCACCGAGCCAATCGGCGGGAAAACCGCCCATATTCCTAAAGCGACTTTGTCAGTTGTCTCTAAATCTCCTTTTCGCAGTGTTGCGAATTCGTAGCCAATAGCAGCCCCAAGTCCAAGCACATCACCAACCGCTGCGCCCAAAAGCGCATGGCTGAATTTGCCCTTCTGACCAAGAAGTTTGCCCGCAAAGTGGGTCCCGGCAGCAGAAAGAAACGGGCTGGTAATAGAATATATCAGCGCCCCACCAACAAACCCCACGAACCCCGGGCCATTGAACTCCGCATAGTCCTTCCACGAGGAGTAGAATCCATAAGCAAGAGCAGCGCAGAGGCCGCTTCCCACTGCTGCCAAACCAAACTCCGCACCATATATCCCGAGGCGGTTCCATCCTGATGGAGTGATATTTTCCTCTTTGTCCGGTTCCCAACCCGAATGACAAAGGACAGGTGAAACTGACCCTTCGTAGATGAGACCCGACTCAGGATACCGAGGATAGGTTTTCCATTCTTTTTCCGGCTTTACAAGCCAACCCAAATCTTTGCCAATGCTGTTTGTAATTAACAGGCAAAGGGCAGTAAACACAATGGCTTTCTTCATCTTTTCTCCTTTTTGCCTTCATTTTAATTATACTCCCCCAAGCCCTTTGTCAAGCACCGATATTTATTTCTTGACAATCTTTTAATCCGGATAAAATGTTTGTAGATGGCATTGAACTATTACCTGCAGGTCTATGGCTGTCAGATGAATTTTTATGAGGCAGAGGTGGTGCGCACGATTCTCAATCAGGCGGGTTATCAGGAGGTCGTGAGCGAATCCCGGGCAGAGGTGCTCTTGATGATGACCTGTTCGGTTCGTGCACATGCAGAAAATCGCGCTCTGGGAAGGCTGGCGCAGTTTGTCGGTCTGAAGAAACAGGGTGAGACCAAAGTTGTCGGCGTGCTTGGCTGTATGGCGCAAAATCTCAAGGAGAAACTTGTCGACGGGTATCAGGCAGATATTGTTGTCGGACCTGACCAGTATCAACGTCTGCCCGAATTTATTGACCGCTGCCTCAATGGCGATTCGTCTCAGATGGCGGTAGATTTTTCTAATGAGTGTTATGAAGGTATCTTTCCTGAGCAGAAGAATGGTGTTACCGCCTTTGTCACGATAATGCGTGGCTGTAACAACTTCTGTTCTTACTGTATCGTTCCTTATGTAAAAGGCCCGGAGCGCTCACGAACCGCTGAATCGATTATCGCCGAGATAAGACAACTGGGAGAAAACGGGGTTAAGGAGGTTACACTTATCGGTCAGAATGTTCTGGCATATCAGGACAATACCACCGATTTCTGCCAACTGTTGGAGAGGGTGTGCGCAATTGATTCAATTGAGCGGGTCAGATTTTTGACCTCCCATCCCCGGGATTTGGATGAAAGGGTGGTGAGAACAATGGCTTCCCTGCCCAAGGTCTGTCTCCAGTTGCATCTGCCATTGCAATCAGGTTCAAACCGGATATTAAAGCTGATGAACCGTGGCTATACCGCTGAGGAGTATCTGATGAAGGTGGCAATGGTGCGCAGCCGAATGCCGGAAGTTTCACTGACAACCGATGTTATCGTTGCTTTTCCTACCGAGACTGAGAAGGAGTTTGAAGCCACCCTGAATTGCATACAAGAGGTGAGGTTTGATTATGCCTACATGTTCAGATTTTCGCCGCGTGCCAGGACCAGCGCAGCCGAATTTAAACCAATGGTTCCTGCAGCGGTGGCGAGCGAGCGTCTGAGTAGGTTGATTGCAGTTCAGAATCGGATTACAAAAGAGTCGAACCTGGCAATGGTCGGTAGGGAATACGAACTGCTAATAGAACGCAAAAGCCCAAGGGGCAACGGTTCGTTAGGCAGAACTCCACAAGGCAAGGTGGTAATCATTGACCAGCCAGTTAATAATGGTAGTCTAATCAAAGTGAAGATAATTGGCATCAGTGGCTGGACACCGCTCGGCAGACCGGTTGTAGCTTCACCTCCTACTGGGGCGGATTCCAGCCTGAAAATTGATATGTCCCATGAACGAGGAGGCAGATAATGGTTACATTACGGATAATTCTGATTCTGCTTGCCTTTGTGATTTTGTTCATCCTCGGGTGGCAGAATCAATGTCCTGTCAGTGAAGTGAAGGTTTTCTTTCGAACCTTTTACGATGTTCCAATTGCATTGGTTATGCTTTACTCATTTGCGTTTGGCGCGCTCTGCGTTGGGCTTTTTACAATCATTTCGGAAATCAGGTTGCGGACCCGGCTCCGTCGGCAACGAGAGGAGATTGACGCACTGACGGAAGAGTTGCGCGCGCTCCGTAATGCACCCCTGAGCGTTATCACACCACCAGACACATCTGAAACCGAAAAGGCAAATCGCGATCAAGAAAGAGAGCAGAATTAATGTATCCCCTAATTATTGTTGTTCTCGCCCTGTTGATTGTTGCTCTTTATCCGGTTATCCGCGACTTCTTTCGTCAGCGGAAAAAGACTCTGCCCAATTATGTTGAGGGTCTGCAACTGCTGCTTGATGGAGAGGTCGAGAAGGCAAAGATGAAGTTAAAGGCAGCGGTTGAAGAGGATACCGGCAATGTTGACGCCTACATCCGTCTCGGTGACATCTTTCTTGAGCAGGGGGATGTCGAGCGGGCATTGCAGATTCATGAAAGTCTCGCGCTGCGGCGCAATCTTAAAAAAGAGGAGGAATTAAAGGTATACCGGGCATTGGTGCGTGATTATTTTAAAACCAATCGCCGGGTAAAAGCCATTCCCCTTTTGGAAGAAATCGTTCGTGCTGACCGTTCTGATATTGACAGTATTGAAAAACTTCTCGAACTTTATATTGAAAACGACTCTTGGGAAAAGGCAGAGAATCTTCTCAAAGGATGCGGTCGTATTCGCTCTGCGCGCATTGCCCGTCTCTATGCCCAGTTCGCTCACGCCTTCGGGAGGGTAAACCCAAAGGGTGGCTTACAATGGTTTGAGCAGGCGTTGCGGATAAATCCGAAATCACTGCTCGCCCATATTTACCTTGGTGATCTGCAACTTACCCAGTCAGATATAGAGGCGGCTATCAGCACCTGGTCGAAAATGTTGGATATAGTACCGGAGAAGAATTACCTTGTGCGCGAGAGACTCGAGCGTGCCTATTATGAACTTGGTCGTTATGAGGATGTTGCGCCACTCTACCGGCGGTTGTTGCACCGAGTGCCTAATGATACCAGCCTGGCTGTGGCACTTGCAAAAATCTATGCCAAAAAGGAGGACCTGTCAGCTGCAATCAACCTGCTTGAACACTCAAGCAAAAATCGGGATATTAAAATCAGAATTACCCTCGCAGAATTATAT
>CAZNRV010000237.1:0-20710 GCA_964575495.1 uncultured bacterium | reverse complement strand
GCCCGAGCCAGCAGGCAGAACTCACAACTTCAGGATTTGCACAATCGCTTCGGTAAGTTCCTGGATATCCTTGAGCGTCAGGTCGCCCATATGCGCGATACGGAAGGTCTTTTCCTTGAGGTCTCCATAGCCGTTGGAAATCTGCATTCCCCTTTCACCCAGGGCGGTGTTCAAATCCTTGACACTTATGCCCCGGTTGTTCGTAACAGTTGTCAGGGTAACCGACTCATAGCCCGGCTCCGGAAACACGGCGAAGAACTTCCTTGCCCATTCACGCGTGAACTGCGCCATCTCCTGATGCCTCTTGTAGCGGTTCTCCATCCCCTGTTTCAGGATGGCATCAAGTTGCCTGTCCAATGCCCAGAACAAGGATATTGCCGGCGTGGTGGGTGTCTGCCTGTCCTTTTCATATCGCTTGAGCATCGCCTCATAGTCAAAGTAATATCCCCGGTCAGGCACTGTCCGGCATTTGTCCATTGCCCTCTCGGAAACAATCGCCACTGCGAGTCCTGGCGGCAGTGCCACGCATTTCTGGCTTGAAGCAACCACCACATCCAGACCCAGCCGGTCAATCTCAAACCAGTCGCCCATCAGACTTGACACCGCATCCACCAAAATCAAAACATCCGGATACCTCTCTCTGACCAGTCCAGCAATCTCCTCAATCGGCGCCCGCACTCCAGTTGAAGTTTCATTCTGCGTGATTGTTACCGCCTCATAACCGCCCTTTTTCAATTCCGCATCAACCATCTCCGCCCTGACCGCCTTACCCCATTCCACCCGGACCGCCTCCGGCTCCTTGCCGCACGCCTGAGAAATCTTGAACCAGCGGTCAGAAAATGCGCCGTTCACCGTATGCAGCACCCTCCTGCGCACACAATTACGAATTGCACCCTCCATCAAGCCGGTTCCTGATGCGGTCCACCAGAACACATAATTCCTTGTCTTAAGAACCTCCCTTGTCCTCTCAACGCAGCGCTGATTGAGCTCGCCAAATTCCTTGGAACGGTGCCCAATCATCCACTGCGCCTGTGCCTTTAATATCTCCTCCCGCACCTCGGTTGGTCCGGGAACGAAAAGTTTCTTATGCATTTTTATCCTCCTGTTTATTTATCGCCAATAACCTTTATCAGACATCTTCTCTCCCTCGGTCCGTCAAACTCGCAGAAGAAAACCCCCTGCCACCTGCCCAAGGCAAGCCTGCGGTTCTCAACCGGTATCGCTTGAAAACAGCCGACCAGAACCGACTTGATATGGGCATGGGCATTGCCTTCGGTATGGTGATAACCTGCGCCTGCCGGCACCAGTCTTGACAGTGTCTGGCTGATATCCTGTGCCACATCCGGGTCATAACTCTCATTGACCGTTACACCCGCAGTTGTATGCGGAACGAACACAAAACAGATACCGGAAACTACCCCGCTCTTTCTGACCGATTCCTGAACCTCGCTGGTAATATCCACCAGTTCGGTCCGACTGCGAGTTTTGATTCCAAAGGACTCCATCAGCTAATAATCTTACCCTGTTTATCGCTCCTGTCAAGCGGATGACCGAGGGAGGAAAGGTTGAGGTAAAGATTGAAGCAGAACCCCGGGGTCGGTCTTCGGTCTTCTTTGTATTTTGACTTTTATCTTTTTTATTAATATATTGAGAAGCAATGTTCAATACCGTCATAACCGGCATCACCAGCCTTTTGACCGACATCTCAACCGAAATGGTCTATCCGCTCATCCCGCTTTACCTATCATCTCTGGGTGCGCAGCCAGCGATTCTGGGTCTAATTGAAGGCTTTGCCGAAAGTTCAGCATCACTTTTAAAGATTTTCTCTGGCAGTCTTTCTGACCGGCTCAAAAAAAGAAAACCCATTGCCATCTTAGGTTATACCGGTTCCACTTTGGGTAAACTCCTTCTTTACCTCTCCACCTCCTGGCCCCTTGTGTTTGCAGGCAGGATGGTTGACCGCATTGGCAAAGGCATCAGGGTTGCACCCAGAGACACATTGATTGCCGACTCCAGCACTGAAGGCAGGCGCGGCAGGGCTTTCGGACTTCACCGCGCCTTTGACACATTTGGTGCGTGCCTCGGTGTTCTTATCGCCATCATCATTTTGGCTAATCGTGGCAGGGGTTTAGACCGTGCCGGTTATCAGCGGATTTTTCTTTTCTCCCTTATCCCTGCTGTTCTCGGGATTGTGATTCTTTTCTTTGTCCGGGAAACCGGCATCAGAACCCAAACCCCAACCAGGCCACGAATGCGCTTCAAAAACCTCAACCCAAAACTGCGCTCTTTTCTTTTAATCGTCGGCATCTTTGCCTTGGGCAACTCCTCAAACGGGTTTATTTTATTGCGAATGAGAAACCTCGGCTGGACAACCCTAAACATCCTTTTGCTCTATCTTTTGTATAACCTTACCTATGCCATTTTCTCCTATCCCTTTGGCAGGGTTTCAGACCGTATCGGCAAAAAGAAGCCGCTTGTTATTGGCTATCTTGTCTATTCAGTGGTCTATTTCGGTTTTGCGCTTTTAACCCCGGAGAAAAGCGCTATTATTACCTGGCTTCTTTTTGGAGTTTATGGACTTTACAGCGCCCTGACCGAGGGTCTAGAAAAGTCGCTGGTTGCTGACATTGCCCCAGAAAGCCAGCGGGCGACATTCATCGGTCTCCACGCCACTTTGACTGGAATCGGGCTTTTACCCGCATCAATCATCGCTGGTCAACTATGGAACCTTTTCGGTCCAAAGGCGCCATTTCTCTTCGGTGGGGTTTTAGGTTTGGGTGCAGGCCTGAGTTTGCTCATTCTTTTATAACCTTGCCAGCAGAAAAATTTTTGGTATAATTAGAGCAGTAAATGGAAACGCAACAGACCTGATTACCCTTTATGAGCAACCGGTATCATCCCTTTTTCTTTATTTTTTTAATTTTATCTAAGATATTGATTTTATGCTATTTAAGAGATTCCGCATCATAAAAACAACCCGCCCGGCACGGGCATGGATTAACACCTTTTCCTGGCTCGTATCAGGGATTGTTTTATTTGACTTAGCCCTGATTGTCATTTTTGAGGGTTACCGGATTTGTATCTCTGCTTTCATCCCGGTTTTGATAAGGTGGCTAATCGGACTTGCCGGCATCGGGACGATTGCTGAAATTTGCCTTAAGAGGTTCGCTCAGGAAGGGATGAAGGGATGCAGGGATGAAGGGATGAAGGGATGCAGGGATGCAGGGATGAAGATATTTGACCTGATTGTTGCCTGTCTGGTTGTCCTGACGCTCATCTTTCAGCGCCTGATTTTCCCCCTGCTCATTGTCTATCAGGTTGTCTCCATCTCATCCCGGCTCTCACAGGGCGGTGTTTGCACACGCATCTTCGGCAATATCCGGAAGCGGCCTGTGCGCATGCTTGCCTTAAGTTTTATTGTTTTGATTGTGGCCGGCACCATTTTCCTAACATTTCCTGCTGCTACTGTTGATGGCAGGGGTGCAGACCTTTTGACAGGTTTGTTTACTGCGACCTCAGCAAGCTGCGTAACCGGTCTTGTTGTTAAAGACACCGGCACCTATTTCTCCCATTTCGGTCAAATGGTGATTCTTATCCTTATTCAGCTTGGTGGTCTTGGAATAATGACCTTTTACGCTAGTCTGGTTGTGGTTCTAAGACAGCGTTTAGGATTAAGCGAGCGCCGGGCAATGGCAGATTTGATTGAGGAGACAAGGGAAGTTGATATCGCTCGCCTGGTGCGCTATATCCTCCTTTTTACATTTCTCGCCGAAGGTTTGGGTATTATCATCCTCTTTCTCCGCTGGCTGTTTGTTATGCCCAGTCCGGCACGGGCGCTCTACTTTGCCGTGTTCCATTCCATCTCTGCCTTTTGCAATGCCGGCTTTTCTTTGTTTTCCGACTCCTTTGTCCGGTTTCAATCTGACATCATCACCGTGCTCTGCCTTATCGGTTTGATTGTGTTTGGTGGACTGGGATTCCCTGTTGTGCATGAACTGATCAACCGCCGAACCCTGTCTCAACATCCGCGCCACACATTAAGGCGCCTGAGCGTCCATGCCCGATTGGTGCTCTGGACAACCATCCTTCTCATCGGTGTCGGCACCGTTGTCTTCTTTTTCCTTGAGTACGACAGCGCGCTCAATAACCTTGGTATCGGTGCAAAACTTTTGTCCAGCTTATTTCAAGCGGTTACCGCCCGAACAGCCGGCTTCAACACCGTTGTCATAAACGCCCTGAAGCCGGTAACGCTGTTTCTCTGGGTTATTCTGATGTTCATCGGTGCATCGCCCGGCGGCACCGGCGGTGGAATCAAGACAACAACCCTATCAGTTCTGGTCCTGGCGGTCCGCTCCCGGCTCAAGGGCGAGGAGGAAATAGTTGTCGCCAACCGGTTTATACCCAAGGAGGTTGTCTATCGTGCTACCGCAATCACCGCCTTGAGTTTAACCGCCTGCGCCGCCTGTTTTACGATGCTTTTAATCACCCAGAATCAACGGTTTGAGTGGCTCTTGTTTGAGACAGTCTCCGCATTCGGGACGGTCGGGCTGTCAGGGGGAAGAACACCAAACTTGAATGTGATTGGAAAACTCGCCATAATCACTCTGATGTTCATCGGCAGAATCGGTCCGTTAACCCTGACCCTGGCGATGGCAGCACCACACCAGCGGTCAAAGGTCGCCTATCCATCTGCACGAGTTATCGTCGGTTAGAGGGAAGAGATGGAGAGATGAAGTGATGAAGTGATGAAGTCTCCATCCCTTTCTCCCTTAATCCCTACATCCCTGTCAAACAGGGAAGAGGAGGTAATGTATGAAACAGTTTGCCGTAATCGGACTGGGAACCTTTGGTGCCCGGGTGGCACGCGTCCTGATTGAAAAAGGTGCGGAGGTGATTGCGATTGACTCTGACCCGAAACGGGTAGAAGAAATTAAAGACGATGTTACCCAGGCGCTTTGCCTTAACGCCACTGATGAAGACGCGCTTGCTAAGTCCGGCGTGCTGGATGTTGATTCGGTGATTGTCGCAATGGGTGAAAGGATGGAGGCGGCAATCATCACAACTTCTATCCTCAAGCGCCTCGGTGCTGGTCAGGTGGTGGCACGCGCCGCTTCTTCGCTCTATGCCCGCATCCTTAAGGATGTCGGCGCGGACAAAATAATTCTGATTGAAGAGCAGATGGCTGACCAGTTAGCCAAGACTCTTTTAACACCAGATTTGCTTGAACAGATCCCCCTGACATCAAATCACAGCCTGGTAGAACTGCGTGCACCCCAGCATATGATTGGCAGAAAACTCGAACAACTTGATATCCGCCGTCGGTACCGGGTAAACATCATCGCCATTAAAAAACGGGTTCCGATTATCACCCCGGAAGGGGATAGCAGTTTTCAGGAACAGATCAATGACCTGCCCGGACCAGAAGACATCATTGAGCAGGACGACATCCTGGTCGTGGTCGGTAATGATGAAGATATTGAGCGTCTTGCCCAGGGCATAACCCGCAAATAAGATAGTTCTATGTTCTTAGTTCCAAGTAGTGCCTTCAGCACCTGCCAGGGCAGTTCCCAGTTTTACCTCTACCTCTACCTTTACTTGTAACCAAGAACCACGAACTATGAACCAACTCAGAATCCGCAACCGCATCGCTCTAACAATGCTACTGTCAGCTGTACTGATGCTGCCGGTCGCACTGCTCGCCCTTTATTATGTAAGCCAGATGAACGGTCTCGTGACCATCCTGACAGAATCGGATGCCGAACTTTTGCGCGTGGGCAACACGGCAATTCACCATTTCCTTGAGGTGCGAAATTTGGAACGGACATTTCTTTTGTCAAATGATGCCAGTTATCTGACCACCGCCCAGGTCATCTTAGACCATATCAGGTTTATCGTGGAACGCGGCCGGCGCATCGACCTGACATTAACGACCGAGTTTGACTCACTGGTGATAAATCTCTTATCGTACCGCCAGTTGCTCGATTCACTCGCTTCCATACCGGCACTGCGTTCCTCCTTCAACCCAAATCCTAAACTAACTGAACTGCGCACACGGCGCAACAGGGTTTTAGGAGAGGCGGCAATAACAGAAGAACCCACCCGGGCTGAATCCCTGTTAAATGTCATTAAGAGGTTGAACGACGAGATAGAAATGAACGAACTGCTTGGCGGCGCGCGGGCATTCTTTCACGGCAGGATAGAACAAACTGCGGATGAAATCATCAGGAGGAGTGAGAAAATCATCGCCCGTGCGAACCAGCGCAGCGCCGAACACAAAGCACGCGTAAACCGTCTCTACCTCTGGAGCCAGCGCAATATCATCACAGCCATATTTATCTTTACCGCGCTGCTTATCTATTTTCTTATTACCCTGCCCAACTCTATTGTCGGACCCATCAAAAGGCTTGCCAACGCATTGAGTCGTGCTGAACAAGGAGACCTGAACATCAGGGTAACAATTGATACCGGTGACGAACTGACAGAACTCGCCCGGCAATTAAACCGCGTCTTTGCTAGGTTGCGGGAGTTTGACGAAGCCAAGGCTAATCAGATTCTCTCCCTCGACCGTCGGTTCAGGATGCTTGCCAAAAACATTCAGGAAGGCGTCTTGATTGTTGACCGGGCGCAAAAAATTATTTACGCCAACCCGGCGGCTGAAACTCTCCTTGAAATTCCTCCTGCCGAAGCCACTAACCGGTCTTTAAGGGACTTTCCGCAACTGGTCGACTTTATCCCGCATCTTGAACAACTGCTTTCCGGTGCTGCCAGCCGGCAGGAGTGCGAAATTCTGCCCCATCTACCCGGTTCTGCGGTCTGTTTTGAGGCATTACGGGACCGCTCGGGTATAATAACCGCCGCCCTGATTGTTGTAACCAACCCAGCCGCGAACCAACCCGGATAGTTCTATGTTCTTAGTTCCAGGTTCCCAGTTCTCCGAACCAAGAACCAAGAACTATGAACCATGAACCAACTTCACACAACCTCAACCGTTCCTCTTTCGCCCTCAATAACCGCACCTACTTCTTTTGCAACAACCCCACTTCTTTCAGCCAGCGCTATAAAACGCCTGGCATTTTCAGCAGTCAAACAGACCAACAGACCGCCCGAAGTCTGAGATTCCCATAAGATATTCTTTATCTCCTCCGGCACAGGCGTCTGCCAATCAACCCGATTTCCAAACGAGTTTTCATTCATCAAAACACCAGGGTCAACAAGCCTTTTTGCCAGTTCCCGCGCCTTGGGCAGCAAAGGGACTTCAGAGGCGAAAATTCGCAGCCTCTTGCCCGAAGCCTCTGCCATCTCCTGAGAATGCCCTAAAAGCCCATAACCGGTAATATCAGTTCCTGCTGAAGCCTCACACTCAACCATTATCTCAGATGCCACACGGTTCAGAGCCATCATTGAATTGACTGCCGCAGAATAAAAGTCTTGGTCAATCTCTTCATCGGTCATCATCATCTGTGCAAAAACGCCTGTTCCTAACGGTTTGGTCAGAATCAAAACATCACCCGCCCTTGCCCCGGCATTGGTAATGATCCGCTTCGGGTCAATCCTGCCGGTAACTGCCAGTCCAAACTTTATCTCCTTCTCATTAAATGTGTGTCCGCCAACAACTAATGCGCCAGCCTGCCTGACCGTATCCTGTGCCCCACGCAGAATTTCGCGCAAAATCGTCTTATCCATCGGAGCGGGAAAGCCAACTATATTCAATGCTGTTAAGGGCTGCCCGCCCATAGCATAAACATCGGAAAGGGAGTTTGCTGCTGCAATCCTGCCAAAGGTATAAGGGTCTTCTACCATCGGCGTCAAAAGGTCAACCGTTTGCACCAATGCGATGCTATCAGAAAGAGCAAATACCCCAGCATCATCCGCGGTGTTTATCCCAACTAACAGCCTGGGGTCATCGGGCTGTTCTAATCCGGTCAAAGCCTGCGCCAACTGCGCCTTGCTTAACTTAGACGCTCAACCCGCACAGGTTACTGTTGCCAATATTCCCTTTTTTGCCATATAACTCCATAGTTGGTTCATAGTTCTTGGTTCCCCTCGCCACGTCATTGCGAGGGCAAAGCCCGTGGCAATCTGATGCATTAGATTGCTTCGCGGAGCCTGCCCCGAGCCTGTGTCCAGAAGGAGATTGCCACGCCCCTTCGGGGCTCGCAATGACACAGGCGTGGGGGCTCGCAATGACGGAAAGTGGGTAGAGGTAAAACGGGGAACCAAAAACCATTTTTAGACCTTTTGCCGCAAAACCCGCACATCGCCTTTGCGAAGGGTGAGACCAAGCCGGTCAAAGTAGTTGAGTAGCGGAATGACAATTTTGCGGGTTGTGCCTAACTGCTGTCTGATTTGCGATGTTGTTAGTTCCGGCTGTTTTTGAAAGAGTTGCCTTAATAGTTGTTCTGCTGAACTGATTGCCTGGGCGTGAATTAAGAGCCCCTGTCCTAAGTCAATGAGCGTGCCGGTTTCAAGTAATGCGAGCCGGACCGCTTGGGCTGTGGGCTGTGGAGTCCCGGCAAGAAGTTCGCTGAGACTGGGGGGGGTGAATTTGCCAATGAGAAATGCCTGTTCGGCTTTTTGAAATAACCGCTGTTGTTCGTCGTTTAATTTGAGCTTGTGTTCGCTGAGCCGGACACGGTCAGATTCAAGCACAATTTCGTTATTTTCGCTTAGGAGGCGCAAACTGAGTTGAAACAGGGATGGATGTATGTCACCTGTTTTTTGACGCAACTCCGTTGATTTTATGCCCATGCGCAGGGGGTTTTTTTGATGGAACTGAAGGAGATGGTAACGAATCGCATCAATTGCCGCAGTAATGGTTTCGTTGTGAATAACGAATAACCTGCCTTCATATTCGGTTAAGATGATTTTACCCTGTTGTTTGAGGAAGTCAATCATATTCTGAGCGTCTTCCTGGGTGAGCGCCAGTTCTCGGGTTAGTTCAGAAACCGTTTTGACAACAAAGCCTGTTTTCAATAAGAACTGCTCCAGGTATGCACCTTTTTCACCGGTTTTTGAGGCTTGAAGACGGCGGATGAGTGAATCTGCAAATCGGCGCTCCTTTTTTGCCTCAGGCTCAAGCACCGTTCCGCCGCCAATGGTAATGAGGGGTGAATAATGCCTGATAACAAATCGGTCGTAGTAGTCGCAGATTACCGGTTCTTCAGTGCGCAACTGGACCAATGCTTCGGCGCCAGGTTCTAACTCCTTTGTATTCAGGAGCAGGACGCGGCACATAGTTTCCGCAGTGCCGATATGGAGGTGGACGAAGGTCCTGTTGCGGAGCGGGCGCGGACAGGTTTTTAAAAGATAAAGGGAGCCGTTGATAATTTGACTTGGGCGATAATAGCCGACAGTTGCCAAAACATTTCCCCTGACAACTCTATTCTGTTCTACACCCTGAAGATTGAGCGCCGCCCTTTCGCCGACAACGGCGGTTGAGACAGGCTGATTGTGCCGCTGGATGCCGCGCACCCGCACAGAAATGCCCTGGGGCAGAAGTTCCAGTCGGTCCCCAACAGCACAGCGCCCGGAAAGGATTGTTCCCGCAACAACCGTGCCGAACCCTTTTATTTGAAAACAGCGGTCAATCGGCATCCGAAAAACGCCCCGGTCAGGTTTTGGTTGGACGGTGCTGACCAGTTCGAAAATAAGGGTTTTTAACTCTTCTATGCCCGCATTGGTTTTGGCAGAAACTTCAAACACCGGCGCATCCTCAAGAAAAGAACCCTGCACCAATTCTTTAACATCAGAACGAACTATCTCAAGCCAGTCTTTGTCAACAAGGTCTATCTTATTGATAACAACCAGCCCTTTTTTAATGCCTAAGAGCCGGCAGATTTCAAAATGCTCCCTGGTCTGAGGCATCACACCATCATCCGCCGCCACTATCAGAAGCACCAAGTCAATCGTGCTGGCACCGGCAAGCATATGACGAACAAACTTTTCATGCCCCGGCACATCAATTATTGTTATTTGTTCACCTAAGAAGGCAAAACCCAGGTCGGTTGTCATACCCCGCTCCTGTTCTTCTTTGAGCCGGTCTGGGTCGGTTCCGGTGAGCGCCTTTACCAGTGCGCTTTTGCCGTGGTCAATATGACCAGCAGTTCCAATTACATAGTGCATAATAGTTTATATTGGATAGTTCCCTGTTCTTAGTTCCAAGTTCCCAGTTCCAAGGAGTTGAGAAGGGATTGCGGAGACTGCCCCGAGTCTGTGTTCAGAAGGAGATTGCCGCGCCCCTTCGGGGCTCGCAATGACACAGGCGTGGGAGCTGCGCTCGCAATGACCTGGCGAGGGGAACCAAGAACCACGAACTATGAACCAACTCGGATAGTTCTCTGTTCTTAGTTCCAGGTTCCCAGTCCTCCGAACCAAGAACTAACTCCTCCGTCGCTCTTCCGAACCTGGTATGCCAAGTTCGGAACGGTATTTTGCCACTGTGCGCCGGGAAATCTTGATGCCCTGGAGAGCAAGGGAAGAGCAGATGTGCTCGTCGGTTATTGGCTGAGTTTTGTTTTCAGTCTCAATGAGCACCTTTATCTTTTGTTTGATGCTTTGGCGAGATAATCCGCCTTTGCCCGATTGGAAGAACTCTTTTACCGGAAATATCCCGAATGGGGTCTCAATATATTTGCCGGCAATTGCCCTGGAGATTGTCGAAGGGTTCACATCCAATTCCTGTGCTGCCTGTTTGAGCGTTGCCGGTTTTAAAAATCCCCTGCCGTTGAGAAAGAACTCCTTTTGCCTTTGGAGTATCAATTCCACAAGACGCCGCATAAGGTTTCTTCGGGATTCAACCGCCCTTAAAAACATTAAGCCGTTTTGTACTTTTTCCCGGGCAAACCTGACTTCCTCCAAAGAATAGTTGCGCGGGTTTTGAACAATGTCAAGGTAGTGCTTTGCAACCCGCAATCGCGGGATACGGTCGTCACAAACAACTGCAATCAGCCGGTCTCCCTGCCATTCAATCGAGAAGTCCGGCAGGACATACGGGGTAACCGTGCTCGTAAATTGACGGGCGGGCCTGGGGTCAAGAAGAAGAATTTTATCAACTGACTGTTGAATCTCCTTTTCATTAACGCCCAACAAGACCGTTAGTTTGTTGGTGTGATGGTGCAAAAGCATTTCCCAGGCTTCGCTGATGAGCCTGTATTCGGTAGCGGTTTTTGGGGTGCCTTTCAGTTCCAGCTGGGTCAAAAGAATTTCACGGGTTGTCTGACAGCCGATGCCCCCCGGTGGAATGCGCTTAAGCGCAGTTAAGATGCGCTGTATTTGGTCCTGACTTGCTCCCAGAACTTCAGCCAGTTCTGGGTCAGAAACTGTGAGTCGGCCATCGTCGTCAAGCCATTCGATAACCTGTTCTGCCACTATCGAATCCTCAGGCGGGAGTTCTGCTAAGAGAAGCGGAAGCAGGGCGTCGCGCCGGGTATAGGAACCTTCAGTTCCTTCGCTGAACAACAGGTCATCATCCGTGTCAACGGGTGTATCAGGGGAGGGTGTTGTCCAGCCATCTGGAGGCAAAAGTTCGGTTAGTGTGAATTCCTCCCCAGTTGCTGGGTCCTGGTGGACAGGGATTGGTTCGGTCTCCATAGTTGCGGGTTCATTGCTGAGTGTAAACGACTCCTGCTCGGTAAGGGGTTGCTCAGATTGTTCAAGCGCTGGGTTGTGTTCAAGCGCCAGTTCAATAGTCGCTGAAAGTTCCTGGATGGGCAGGGCAAGGAGTTTGAGGTTAAGAATCAGCTGAGCGTTGAGCCGATGCTCAAGCCGCTGTTCAGGTCGCTGTTCAAAGTTCATATCCGAAATCTTTCTCCGAGATAAACCTGCCTTGCCTTTTCATCACGAACCAGGTCCTCCGATGTGCCCGAAAGCAATACCCTCGAATCAAACATTACATAAGCCCGGTCAGTAATCTCAAGGGTCTCGCGCACATTGTGGTCGGTGATAAGGATTGCCAGACCCTCCTGCCGGAGGCGCCTGATGATATCCTGAATCTCTGAACGAACAATTGGGTCAACGCCGGTAAAGGGCTCATCAAGCAAAAGAAAGGAAGGCTTTGACGCCAGTGCGCGAGCCAGTTCTACCCGGCGGCGCTCACCACCAGAAAGCGTCCCGGCTCGCTGACGGCGAAGATGGCGGATGTTCAACTTGTCTAAAAGCTGTTCTATCGTGCTATCCTGCTGGGAACGGGGCATCCTCAGCATTTCCAATATCGCCCGGATGTTCTGTTCAACCGTCAGTTTGCGGAAGATTGAAGGCTCCTGCGAAAGATAGCCCAGTCCCAAGCGCGCCCGCCGGTAAACCGGCATATGGGTAATCTCTCTGCCATCAAGAAATATCCTGCCCGCATCTGGACGAATAAATCCAGTAATCATATGAAAAGTGGTGGTTTTCCCAGCGCCGTTAGGACCTAACAGTCCGACAACCTCAAACCTGTTCAGTTCAACCGTCACCTCGTTAACAACCGCTCTACCGCCATATCTTTTTACTAACCTTTCGGCAACAAGTTTCATCTGAATTAGTTAGTTCTTGGTTCTTGGTTCTTGGTTCTTGGTTCGGGGAACTGGGAACTACGAACCTTTGAGCGTATGAGTTGGCCTGAAATGAGATTTGCCACGGTAATCTGCACGATCTTGCCATCCTGAAGGTCCAGGCTGAGTTCAGTGCCTTTTACTGCGACCGTGTCGCCACCCGCCGTACGATACGCGCCCTGTGCACCGCCAATGAAAACAACTCGGCTCAACGAACGGTTGTCAAGCAAAAAAATGAGGGTATCTGCCTTTGCCATGCCCGCACTGTCAGCAACCAGCGAATTTCCCCAAGCAACACCCGAATCGCGGTCTATGTAGAAAAGCGCGGTATCAGCGACAATCGCACCATCTCCTGACCTGACATTGACCGCACCCAGACCCTTGACGAGCGCCTGCTCTTCCATCCAGAGCATTCTTTCCGCCGTCACCAACACCGGCTCTTTTGGGGGCTCGGATTTAACAGTGAGACAGGGCATCGAGTCAACAACCCCCACCTGCTCTCGGATTTGATAGCTCCCTTTCCTGCCTGTCAATGTGAAACTACCCCTTTTGTCACTCAGCTCAAGACACAGAGGCGCCTCAACCAGACCCTTGAGAAAAAAATATTCAATTTCCGGCGCGGTAATCTCAAGGGATTCAAGAGTGACCTTCACCGCTTTATGGGGATGCGCACGAATGTGCGCCAATTTGAGCCGAAAATCATATTCAACCGAATCTGCCCATACCTCGACTTCTGGTGTCTGAATGACGACCGCATCAGAGAGGATTGCCCAATCCTCTGTCTCAGAAAGAACCGCATTCCGCGAGGTGATAACAGTGCCGTCGTCAGTAATCACCACACTGTCAGAGAATTGCGTTGCTTGACCGGTTGGCAGTCGGATAATCGCCATTTTGCGCGCATAAATCTGGGCAGCATCGACAAAACTGGACAAAAATAAAACGGACAACACAACGGGCAAAACCTCGTAAATCGGATAGTTCCCTGTTCTATGAACCAAGAACCAACGAGGCATGCCCCGAGCCCGTGTCGAGAGGGAGATTGCCACGCCCCTTCGAGGCTCGCAATGACACGGGCGTGGGGGAAAGGCACAGCGGCTGACCTTACTGTTTGAATTCATAATTAGCGGTCCCTCGAACTTCGCTCTTAATCTCAATCTTTGTCAATTGAGCATCAGCAACCAGCCCCTTACCAACAATAGTTCCCTTAGCCGTGCTGATAATAATGTCCGCATCAGTCCAAACGATTTGCCTGCTGTTATCCCAGAGAAGCGAATCGGTAAAAAGGGTCGTGCTGTCAGCGGTGGCCACGACGCAATTACCCCGAGCGATAAGGTTTTCGGTGCGGGTGAAAACTACCCCTTGGTCCGCGGTAAGTTCAGAATATGCGATACTGTTTTCATCATAAAAAATAATCCTGACGCTATCAACATCAATCCGGGAGTCTCCCCCCCACACAACTGCCCTGAGCGCATAAAGGTTATAAAGCCTTTTACCGCTCATTGATTCATCAAGAATAAAATCAAAAACAACCTGGTCAGGTAAAGCATCGGTCAAAGACGCAACCTTATCCTGCTGGCAGCCGGTCAAGAGTAAAAAGAAAAGACCGAGGACCGGGGTTCGAAAGAGAACAGGTAGAGGTTGAGGCAGAACCCCGGACTTCGGACTTCGGTCTTCGGACTTCGGTCTTCGGTCTTCCGTCATTTTGCCAAAGCGCCTGATTTTCCCCAGAACACCCATTCTTCAGGCATTTCCCTGACAATTTTCACAAATGCATTGATAGCGGCAAGCTCATCACCAGGAGAGAACAATCGGACTTTTAATCTGCCGTTTTCTAAATAAGAAAATATCGGCACAACCTTCATCCCTGCCTTTTGGGCTGATGCAAACGCCAATGAAGGCAGCTGCAGGTAAACTCCATTTTCAAGTTTAAGTTTGGTCTGAGTGCCGCTACTGGTATTATCAAGCATAAATCCGGTAATTCCCGGACGAGACAGCCTGAAAAGCAAATCCCTGACAGAGTAAATATATTTCACACCCTTGTTTTCCCGGATGCGCCTGATAAAATAATCAATTGTCGCATCTCGCTGCCTTGAGACCATCACACCTACATTATAACCCCGATTGGCAAAAAAACTGGGCAAAAACTCCCAGAGACCGAAATGGAATGATGCCATTATCATATGCATTTTCTGTTCCAAATCCTGCTTGTCATTACTACTATTATTATTTTCCCGGTAAACCACTGCTCTGTCAACAAGTTTTTCTCCTCTTGCAGAGCCAATCTGCGCCATCAATGCAAGATTTCTTCCCACCCGCCAGCCGTTTTTGATCCAGAATAGCGACGACGGCTTGCCCAGGAGCCGCTGGTAATTCAGGCGGATTTCACGCCGATAATCACGACGCAAAGCAAGATATGAAAGCGTGACCATACGCGCCAAAAGAATCGCTGGCTCACCGGGTAACACCCGGATTAGTACCAGCGCAGCAGCGAGCAAAATCATAACTCGCCTGAATAAATGCTAAAAAGAGTGGATGGGGTGAAAGCGGTCGGGATTTGAACTCAGGATGAAACTGGGTGGCAATGAAAAAGGGATGGTCTTTGAGTTCAATCATCTCCACCAATCTGCGGTCCGGCGAGATTCCCGAAGGAATGAGACCCGCCTTCTCCAACAATGGCAAAAAGCGGTTATTAAGTTCGTAACGATGGCGATGCCGTTCGAAAACAAGGTTCCGGCGATAAGAACGGAACGCCCTCGTTCCGGATCTGAGCATGCAGGGAAAAGCACCCAGACGCATTGTCCCACCCTTGCGCCTTGTGCCCCGCTGTCCCGGAATAGAATAGATAACCGGATAGCGGGTCTTAGGGTTAAACTCAGTGGAGTTCGCACCTTCGAGACCGCAGACATTACGGGCAAACTCAATTACCGCAACCTGCATACCCACACATAACCCTAAAAATGGCACACCCTGTTCCCGACAATAGGTGATTACCGCCATCTTTCCTTGCATTCCCCTGATGCCAAATCCGCCCGGGATTACAACCCCGGCGAGGTGTCTGAACCTTTCGGAAATTGCCTGGTTCTGGTTTGAGCGGGGAACGCCCCTGATACTTGCCTCAATTTCCTCCGCTTCAATAAACTCAATTTCCGCTCGGACTGCCTTCGCCGCAGCGGCGTGGTGGATTGCTTCAATCACCGATTTGTAGGCGTCGTGCAACTGCACATATTTGCCGCACAAACCGATGCGCAAAGTCTGTTTTGCCCCTTCTTGCTTTAAAACAAAATCACGCCACTCGGAAAGGTCGGATTTGGCTTTTCCTTTTATCCCGAGGAGCCGAATTATCAGGCTATCAAGACCCTGACGCTGAAATATCAATGGAATCTGATAGATGTTTTGAACATCAATCGCCTCTATTACCGCCTCAGGCTGAACATTACAGAACAAGGCAATCTTCTCCTTGGCACTCTTGGGCAAAGCAGCTTCGGCACGGCACAGCAAAATATCTGGCTGGATACCAATTTCCCTCAGTTTGTTTACCGAATGCTGGGTCGGCTTGGTTTTGAACTCGCCGGCACTGCGGATAAAAGGAACAAGCGTCAGATGAATATAAAGCACATTATCCCTGCCAACCTCAAGCGCGAACTGTCTTGCCGCCTCTAAAAACGGCAGCCCTTCAATATCGCCAACAGTTCCGCCAATCTCAGTCAAAACCACATCCTGACCCCGTGCGAGTTTCTGTATCCGCTCCTTAATCTCACCGGTGATGTGGGGAACGACCTGAATCGTCCTGCCAAGATATTCACCCCTGCGTTCCTTCTCGATTACTGACGAATAAATTTGACCTGCGGTAAGGTTATTGTGCCTGCTAAGGTTTTTGTCAATGAACCGCTCATAATGTCCCAAATCAAGGTCCGTCTCTGCCCCATCGTCAGTCACAAAAACCTCGCCATGTTGAAACGGACTCATCGTCCCCGGGTCAACATTGATATATGGGTCAAACTTCAACGGCATTATCTTCAGCCCCCGACTCTTTAACAAAAGCCCGATTGATGCCGTGGCAATTCCCTTACCTAACGACGAAACTACACCGCCCGAAATAAAAATAAATTTAGCCACTCGGATAGTTCCCTGTTCTTAGTTCCATGTTCCCAGTTCTACCTCTACCTTTACCTGTAACCAAGAACCAATAACTATGAACCATCTTATCCCTGGCGCTGGTTGTGCCTCGGCTCCCGCTTACAGACCACCCGGACAACGCCCTTGCGCTTCACGACCCTACAATGGGCACATCTTTTCTTCACCGAAGAACGCACCTTCATTAAAACTCCTTTCCTTACCTAAATCTGTACACAATCCTGCCACGGGTCAAATCGTAAGGAGATAGTTCCACAGTCACCCGATCCCCAGGCAGAATCCTTATCCAGTTCATCCTCATCCTGCCAGAAATATGGGCAAGAACCACATGGCTACTGTCCAATTGCACCCGGAAGGTGGCGTTCGGAAATGATTCGGTCACCACTCCCTCCACCTGAATCATATCCTTCTTTGCCATACTATTCCTCGTCCAGAGTCAAAATTATTGGCTCGCCCGCGGTCACCAAAATGGTATTCTCATAATGGGCTGAAGGTTTGCCATCAACCGCAACCACTGTCCAACCGTTTTTAAGTGTCCTCACTGCACAGGAACCCATATTCACCATCGGCTCAATTGCAAGTGTCATCCCGCTTAATAGCTTTCTACCCCTGCCTGATGAACCAAAATTTGGGATTGACGGCTCTTCATGAAGCTCAATACCGACACCGTGCCCGTGCAACTCCCGGACCACTGAAAAACCCCTGCCCTCCACATAGCGTTGAATCGCTTGACTGATGTCACCTACCCGGTTACCAGCCCGGGCATATTTAATCCCTTCCTTAAACGCCTGTTCGGTCTCTCTCACAAGCCGCTCAACCTCAGGCGCTATTTTGCCTACTGAGAATGTCCTTGCCGCGTCAGCGATATAGCCGTCCTTAGTCACTCCCACATCAACCTTCACGATATCTCCCTCGTTAAGCACCCTCGAATCCGGTATTCCATGCACCACCTCCTCATTAACACTTATACACACCGCCGCAGGAAACCCACGATAACCCAAAAAAGTGGGCACCGCCTTCTGACTGCGGATGAACTCCACGCACGCACCCTCCAATTCCTTTAAACTCACCCCCGGTCCAATACGCTCACCCACCACCCGCAAAACACCCGCAACAATCCTGCCCGCCTTTTTTATTCCCTCGATTTCGGCTTCGCTCTTGATGTAAAGTGCCATCCTTCATTTCTGCGCAATCAGGCTGGTCAACTCTTGAAAAACTCTATCCCTGCCCAACCTACCATCCAACCGCACCATCTTCCCCTGCTGCTCGTAATAATCAATCAACGGGCTGGTCTGCCTTTTATAAATCTCAAGCCGACCGCGAATTGTCTCCTCCTGGTCGTCACGGCGCTGATAAAGTTCGCCACCGCACTTGTCACAAACACCCTCCTTCTTTGGTGGGCTGAAGGTCAAATTGTAAATCTTTGAGCAACTCCGGCACTGCCACCGACTTGTGAGCCTTCTCACCACCTCATCGTCATCAAGGTCAATCAAGACCGCTAAAGTCAATTCCAGCCCGCACCGCTTGAGTAGTTCGTCAAGCCCTTCTGCCTGCGCAACGGTCCTGGGAAACCCGTCAAACACGATGGAATTGTGGTGATTCGCGCGCACAAAATCCTCCACCACCTCAAGCACAATCTCATCTGGCACCAGCCCGCCCGAAACAACATAACCTTCCACCTTGATACCCAAGGGGGACCTCTTACTTATCTGAGCGCGAAAAACTTCGCCAGTTGAGTAATGGACAAAACCCATCCGGCTCGCAAGCATCTCTGCCTGCGTGCCTTTACCCGAACCAGGCGGTCCAAAAAGCACCAACAGCACGTGCCTGTCATCTCCTGACAATTTCATAACAATACTCCATTCATTCGCCGTTCATTCTAACCCGCATCTGTCTGACAGTCAAGAACCATCTTCAACGTGTTCATTTGACAAAAGTCTTAACTCCTTTAATATCTTGCGGATGAATTATGGTCGTGTCTGGGCAGAAATAAACCTTGATGCCCTGAAACACAATATCGCTGAGGTCCGCCGCCAGATTGGCGACCGGCGTCTATTATTTGCCATCAAGGCGGATGCTTACGGTCACGGCTTGCGTGAAATCGCTGCCGCCAGTTACCGGCTCGTTGACGCCTTTGGTGTTGCCAGTGTTGAAGAAGGTCTGAGCTGCCGCCGTGCTGGTGTCAATGAAACCCCGGTCCTCATCCTCTCCCCCGCACCCCAAAATGCAATCCCAGAACTTTTTGAAAACAAACTCATCCCCACCATTACCGAAATCAACTTTGCCAAGCAACTTGCCCTTGAGGCTCAGCGCCGCCAACAAGAAATCCCGGTTCACATTGAGGTTGACACCGGTATGGGCAGAACCGGCATCGCCTCAAACGAGGCGCTTGAATTCATAACCCAGATAACAAAACTGCCTGGAATCCGGCTTGCCGGTATCTTCACCCACTTTCCGGCAGCAGACACCGACATCAACTTCACCCGCCAGCAGGTTAGAGATTTCAACCGCCTGATTGATGACCTAACCGCAAAAGGCATCAATGGCTTTCTTCGCCATGCCGCCAACTCTGCGGCCTGCCTCAACATCCCTGAAGCGCACCTTGATATGATTCGCCCCGGACTGATGCTTTATGGCATAATGCCCCTCTCCTACCACTTTGGCTATCGCCATGCCGACTTGAACTTGAAACCGGTAATGAGCCTTTGCTCCCGCATCGTCAACCTCCGCACCTTTCCCGCTGGCACATCAATCAGTTACGAACGCTCCTATTTCACCACCCGCCCATCTCGCATAGCGGTCATCTCAGTTGGCTATGGTGATGGTTATCCCCACTCCTTAACCAACAAAGGTTACTGCCTGCTTTACGGTCAAAAGGCGCCGGTTGTCGGCAATGTCTCAATGGATTTGACAATGATAGATGTCACCGACATCCCGCAGGCAAAATTAGGTGATACTGTCACCCTCTTAGGCTCTGCTGACGGCAAAACCATCTGCGCCAACGAACTCGCCCTTTTGGCAGAGACCATTCCCTACGAAATCATCTGCCGCGTCAGCCCCCGTGTCCCGCGCATCTACCTTGAAAACGGCAAAATAGTTCACATCAAAACCCTCTTGAACTATGACTGAACCGAAAGAGGAAAATATGCCACCTGAACAAATCCCCGTCTCGCTCAGCACCCTGATTTTAAGCCTCACCGCCACCGCCCTTGCCTATCTTGGCAACCCCATCACCCCGGAAAGCGAAAAAACTGAACCCAACTTGCCCCTTGCCCGCTACACAATTGACACCATTGAGATACTCAAGGAAAAGACCGAAGGCAACCGGACAAAAGAGGAAACTGAACTCCTTGAAGAGGTCCTTACTCAGTTACGCCTGATTTACTTACAGAAGACAAAAGACCAGACCATTTGAAAAAATAACCCTTAACACGAGCCTGACAATAACCCAGGGGCATGCCCCTGGCATACCCCTAAAAAAGAAAACAAAACCTACTTTGTTCATCTAACCTATTGATAAACTTTAACTTAAAGTTAATCTCTCTGCATTCCTCACGACCTCGGCCCTTAATACCCAATAAAATCGAGGCTTACCTCTTTATCAAGAGAACCTTATTGTCAGTGTGCTCTGTTCCATCTTTCCCAAAGCGCACAAAGTAAACACCCGCAGAAACCAGCCTACCCTGTCTATCCCTGCCATCCCAGATTTTATTCATTCCCTGCAACTTCTTTACCAACCTGCCCTGAATATCAAAAATAGCAACATCATCCGCACCGCTGATATGCAAAGGCGCACCTAAACGGCAGGGATTGGGATAAATCCGGTTGTCAAGAACAAATTTAACCCGATTTTCCTCAATCCCTAACCCTAAAATCCGCTCCAGGACCCACTCTGCCCACCAGCAGCGCAGGGCAAGTTCAGTTGTGTCCCGGCCCTGGGGACCCTGAGCCCAATCACCATAAGGCGCGGCAACAACCGCAAAATAGAAGGTAAGAACCGAATCCGGCAGCAGGTCAACCGGACCAACCGCTAACAGCGCCCGCTTGTC
>CAZNRV010000236.1:0-3175 GCA_964575495.1 uncultured bacterium | reverse complement strand
ATTATGACATGTTCAGCAACAGAGTATTGCTGCCTCTTGTCATTTTTCTTTAGGCTCTAAAACATCGGAGGATAAAGTATGAAGAAAACTGTAGTAAGCGTAATGTCCTTGCTGTTGCTCCTTGCGTCCTCAACATTTGCTGACCCGGCACTGGGAGGCGGCAGAGGACTTTTCCGGATTCAAGATGCCAGGGTTGAAGAAGACGGCGCGCTGGTCTTTGCCACCCGCTGGATGTTCAAACGCACCAATCTTGGTGATAATGTCACATCCCATCGCGGTCCGCTTTACGGCATGGAGATGAATTATGCCCCTTTTCCCTTCTGCGAATTCTTCGGCTCGCTTGTCGGCGTTATTGACTTCCGCACCAGTCCCAATGACCTTTTCTATGACTGGCAGGGGCAAATCCTTGGTGCCAAACTCTCAATACCTTTCATCCCGGTGCTTAAACTTGCCGGGATGGGGCAGTTCGCAATGCCGAAAAGCAACTACACCTTCAAAGAGTACGACGGATTCCTTGACCGGCTCTTCACCGACCAGCACAGCTGGCGCGCTCTCGCCTCATTACGACTCTGGGAACTTTACAAAACTTTGCCAACCCTGATGTTCAACTACGGTCAAACCTTCTCCTCCCCTTCTCAGAGATTTGCTGGTGTCGGTGTTGAGTTCTCATCCAATGCGATTGACCTCTTTGTTGAAGCGACATCTGAAGCCGATGCTGGTGCCGGACTTACTGCACTCTGGGGTAAAGACTACACCCCGCGCGCCCGCATTGCGCCTGGCGCCCGTATCAAAATGGGTGTCTTTCACCTTAATGGCGGTGTTGAATTGGGTCTCACCGACTCTGTTCCGACCTACGAGGCAATTTTCGGTATTACCTTTGTTTCCCCCTTCCCAAAACCACCGGAAAAACCTTGGGGCAGACTGGTCGGCAAGGTTGAAGATGTTCGTTCCGGAATGCCTCTTGCAGCCAAAATTCGCTTCATAAAACGGCACCTCCCAACCCTGAAAACCGACCCGGAAAATGGCACCTTCTTTCTTGAGAAATTACCTGCCGGTGTCGTCATCGTGGAGGCATCAAAAGAAGGCTACATCCCTGAGGCAGTCCCACTTGTGGTTCCTGACAAAGGCTACGCTACTTATACTTTCAAACTCAAGCCGCTTGTTCCTTACGGCACAGTCGCAGGCAGAATCTACGACACCTATAACGGTAAACCACTTGAGGCGCAGGTCACATTTGTTGCCACTTCAATCCCGCCGGTAACCTCCAATGCCGTCACTGGTTTCTTCCGGTCTGATAATGTCCCTGCCGGCCTAGTTGCAGTCAAAATAGAAAAGGAAGGCTATTTCCCTGAGGAACGGGCAATTGAAGTTGAAGATGGTGCTGTAACCAAACTCAATATCGGTCTCACTTCACTTGAGATGAAGGGCATTCTTTCTGGCAAGGTGGTGGACAAACAGACCCTTGCTCCCCTCCAGGCAACGATCAGCTTCACCCAGGGAGAAAAACCATCCTTCACAACCGATAGTGCTACCGGTGCTTTCAATCTTGAATTACCAGTTGGAACCTACGAAATCAAGGTTGACGCACCTGGTTATATTGTTCAGACCAGCTCCTTTACCATCAACAAGGGCGAAACCACCGAACGCACCTTTGAACTGGTATCCAAGGGAATGGTCTTAACCCTGCGAGGTGTCTATTTTGAGTTTGGCAAGGCAACCCTGCGAACCGAATCCTATCCCGCACTGATGGAGGCTGCTCAGATAATGAAGGATAATCCCGACATCATGGTTGAAATTCAGGGGCACACCGACAACATCGGCTCAGACCAGGCAAATCAGACCCTTTCCGAGAAACGTGCCTATGCGGTAATGAACTTCCTTGTTCAGTATGGTGGCATTGACCCGAAACGACTCACTGCCAAAGGTTATGGCGAATCTCGACCCATTGCTTCCAATGATACCGATGAAGGACGACAATTGAACCGCCGCGTTGAGTTCGTCATTCTCAAGTAGCCAATCTAAAGATAAAAACGGGGGCTTTTAGCCCCCGTTTTTGCTATCAAGAATTTATCGCAAAACTAACCTGAGATACCAGTTAAAAATCTGTTCGCCCAGAAAAAGCCCCACCACTCCACCCAATGCTAAAAAAGGCCCAAAAGGAACCTCTTGTCCTGCGCGGAACTTTCCAACAACCCTTGCAACTAAACCGACGACAACACCGGTAAAAATGGCAACTCCCAGTCCGACCGCTACCCCTTTTGGACCCAGAAAAACACCGATCATTGCGGCAAAGGGCAAATCTCCCCAGCCCATCCCTTCCTTCTGTTTTACTCCCATTCGCTGAAAAGGACCGGCAAGGACGAATCGCCAGAGAGTCCAGGCAAGAAAAACAAACGCTGCGCCCACCACTCCACCCCAGAAAGCCTTGGCAATAGGAAATTGGAAAAAAGGCAGCAGGGCGGTAATCAAGCCGATAATAAGCCCGGCAAAAGACAGTTTGAATGGCAAAATTTTATGGTCGATATCAATCCAAGCAAGGACAATTAAAAAACCGATAAAAACCAGTGCCCGCAAAACCTGCCAGTTGAATCCAAACTTCGCATAGGCAAGAACAAAAAAAAGAGCGGTAAATCCCTCAATCAAAGGGTAACGAATTGAAATAGGCTTATGGCAGTCACGGCATCTGCCTCTGAGAATTATATAACTGATTATCGGAATATTATCGTAGAACCTTATTTGTTTCTTGCAATTAGGACAATGTGACGGCGGAAAATTTATTGACTCACCACGCGGAATCCGCCAGACACAAACATTAAAAAAACTGCCAAAAGCCAGCCCACCAAGGACTGCAACAATCCACCAAATCACTGCCCTTTGGGTCCGGGCACAGAAACAGGCACCTCCGGCTGCTCAAACAACTTTTTATCCATCGCCAACGCATAGGCGGTCTCCAATGAAATTAAATCCTTTTCTAATAAAAACTCCAAGCAATGGTCCATTGTCTGCATGCCATATTGCGAGCCGGTTTGAACCAATGAAGGAATCTGATGGTTCTTTGCCTCCCGGATCAAGTTTTTTACTGCTGGCGTTGCTATTAGCACCTCCATTGCTGCCACCCTACCTCTGCCATCCTTGCGCGGCAAAAGCGTTTGGGAGATTATGCCCCTTATTACAC
>CAZNRV010000235.1:0-6336 GCA_964575495.1 uncultured bacterium | reverse complement strand
CCATACTTCCGCTTCGCAAGAAATTGTCTTTATCGCCCTGCACCCACCAGCAATCCGAACCGCCCTGCCAGAACTAACTAACAACTGGCAACCCGGGGCGATTGTCATCTCCCTCGCACCGGTAATCACCTTTCAAGAGCTTACCACGCTTTTGCCCGGCGGCACCCGTCTGGCACGGATGATTCCCAATGCACCATCAATGATTGGCAAAGGCTATAATCCGGTTGCCTTCTCACCGGCAATCGGACCAAAGGAACGGACAGCCCTTGACCCGCTTTTCAGCGCCCTGGGTGAATACCCGGAAGTGCCCGAACCGGCTCTTGAGGCTTATGCCCTCCTGACCGCAATGGCGCCCACCTATTTCTGGTTTCAGTGGCAGACCTTGCGGGAGTTGGGAATTGATTTCGGGCTCGGTCCGGATGAGGTTGACCGCGCACTGACAACAATGCTCAGGGGCAGTGTGGAACTCTTGTTTAATTCCGGACTTGATGCGCAAAAGGTAATGGACACTGTGCCGATTAAGCCGCTAAGTGAACTTGAACCCACCATCACCGAAAACTTTCGGCAGAAACTCGGCAGTCTTTATGAAAAATTAAAAAAGGCGAGTTGTGAACATCTAAAGCAAAAATAAAAAGGAGGAAAAATGAATATTCAGATACTTGGAATCGGTTGCCCCAGATGTCAGGAACTGGAAAAAAGGGTGATTGACACCCTTGCCGAACTGGGCATTGTGGCAAATGTGGAAAAGGTAACCGATATCAAAAAGTTTGCTGCAATGGGCGTGTTTATGACCCCGGGACTGGCGATTGACGGTAAGGTCGTCAGCCAGGGCAAGATTCCCAGCAAAGATGAGTTAAAAAAACTCATCGCCGGTAATCAGTAAGTGAAAGAACATAAACACCTCCACATCCTGCCCGGGGTCCTGCGCTTTATCGGGCTCTGGGCAGGACTCAGTGGTGGTTATCTGACGATGGGTTCTACCTGCCCCTGCTGTGGCAGACCCGGCTGCCCGGTTGGACTTTCCCTTGCGGTTCTTCTTGGCGCCTTTGGTTCCGCCTTAATCAACTTCGGCAGAAACATCATCAGTCTTTTCCGCTGCTGGATAAACGCCAAATAACCCGGCTTTTTGTAAATCTTATGAAATTTACCTGATAAAATAATTGAGTGCATCCGCCATCAATTTATTTTAAAAAGTTTCTTTACCAACCCATCGTTTTCTTTTTCTAATTTTTCTATTTCTTCTTCTTTGCCTACCGCTTTTAGTTGGTGGCATCTCTTGGAGATTTCGGCAAGTTTTTGGTGCAGTTTATTTTTGGGGTCAAATTTGGGAATACCGATATGCTCCATAACCGAAGGCGTGCCAAAACCACGACCAGCAGATGAAAATGATTTAATAAAATCGCGCACCGGCTTTGAATTGATAATCGCGCAGAGATAATGGGCTTCGGATTCGTTGTCAATACCTATAAATGATGTTGTATCTAATGGGATGGCAATTTTATAACCAAAAAATATTTTAACTTGGGATAAAATACAAGCAAAAATATCGTTACTCATTCTTTTCCACACAACTTTGTAATTTGCGAAGGTGTCTCTTGATATATTAAATTGTGCATAAAATGGTCTGCCTGCTTTTTGATGGAATTTTCTGTAAGCCTCTCGCTCTAAAAGTTCGGATTTAAAATTTAGCAGATAGCTATATGTCAAAGGAAAGTTCAATTTAATAAACTTTTCTGAGAATGGTTTAGTAGGATTATTAGGATCATTTAATATTAAAGTATAGATTGGTGGGGCATTACTCCATCTGCTAATATCCGCCCCTCTAAAAGAAGGGTAGATAAACTTGCTTTCAATTTTTACTTTAATTCTCTTAATTTGTTTCTTTCTTTTGCCTTCAGTAATGTTTTTAACTAATAATTTTTTATCGCTGGTCATCTCGATAATTCTCAACCAAAATATGCTGTATGGTTCTGTCCTAGCACCGATCTTTGCTCTGTAGTGATTCAAACCACTAATCTGAGGAAAATCGCTTTCAGTTTCATAATTCTGCCATGCACTAACCTCCGAACTAATCGGTCTTGCTAACATTCTTCTCCTATAAGTTAATCTTAAAACTTCTTCTAATAATTTATCAGTCGCAATTTTCCCCACGCCTTTTCTCTTGGCCCAAGTAAAATATGGCAAGGGATACTCTGTTTTTTCACCCTTTTTAAGAATAATTGCCGCTGTCTTATTAGCCGCTCCTTCAAATGGCTGAATAGAAACTAAATCGTGGGCTTTTAGCACTTTGAGGTATTTTTTATCGCCAAGTTGAAATCTTCTAAATCCTTCCCCAGCACCTTTGGACTTAAAGACTTCTTGCGTTATCAAGAATCCTAATTTTGCTCCATCTTTTAGATAATAATCAGAAGATGCATAAACAAAGAGCATTGAAAAATCTTTTTTCCCTTTACCTAGAGTATCTTTAGATTCTTTCATAATTGATAAGCCATATGAATCCCATAAAGTTTTTGTAGCTTCCCTATATTCTTTTGATAAATATTGCCACATAATCCACGGCGGATTGCCGACGACAAAGTCAAACTTGCCGGCAAACATTGGCGCAAAGACGTTCTTTAAAAATCTTGCCCAGATGCCGTTTTTGTTTTGTTTCTCCAGGTCTAAAATCTGACTGTAAAAATCCTTTACAATTTCCTGGTTATAAGGAAAAACTAATCCTTCTTTCTTAAATCGCACCAGCGCCTCTTCTACTGAATATTGATTCTTTGCCATTTCTTCTATCAGCGGTATTGCCCGTGCCAGCAATAATCCGCCATTCCGCACCCATTCAGCAGGGACTTTGAATTTTCCAACCGAGGTTGTTACCTCTAAGAATTCCCCGAAGATATTCCCTGTTGTTCTGGCCGGGGTTAAAACCGAATCGGTCAGGTAAATCGGAATTTCTACCCGTTCAAGTTCATTAACTAAATCACCAAGAGCAAAGAGATAATTGGTGCGAGCGGCGACGACCGCCAAGGGATTTAGGTCAAAGCCCCAGATATTGGCGACAATCCTTTTGGCAATCTCCAGGTCAGGCAGTCTCTCCTTTTCCCGTCCGTGTTTTATTGCCCTTTGAATGGCAAGAACCAGGAATGTGCCTGAGCCACAAGCCGGGTCTAAAAATCTTTTGAGCGTATTGCCATCATAACCAACCTCCTTTAACAGCAATTCTGCCAGCCAGTCCGGCGTGTAATACTCACCAAGACGATGGCGGACTTCCGGCGGGACTAAATACTGATAAAGTTTTTTGAGCAGGTCACGGGTTGGTGCCGGGTCCAGAGTGCCGGTGGCGGGTTCAAATTCGGCAAGCGAACGGGCAATCTCTCTGATTGCTTCTTTTAATTCCGGTGAGTCAAAGGCGTAAAGATACCAGCGGAAAAAATCACCTTCCAAGAAATTGGTAATGCCCTTTCGGGCATAAATTCCACCATTTTCTATATCTGCAAGTTGGCTCTTCAGTTCCTCATCCGGGAGATGGGCAAGTTGTTCGGCAAGTGATGAGCCAAAGGCAGTTTCCCTTAAATTCAGAATCTCCGCAGCAATCAGTTTCATCAAAAGGGCAAAGTAAGTATGGATGGAAAATAAAAGTTCCTGAAAATCGGTTTCCGGTCTAACCGGGTAAAGTTTAGTCAGCGTTTCTGTCCCTGTTCTCCAGGTGCTACTGGTAAACTGCTCGCCGTAGACAATGCCAAAAAGCCTTTGCCACTCGTTGAAAAATGTTCGGATGTGCGTTTGGTCACCCCAGTATTCCAGGGCATTGGCAAGCGCGGAAACCATTCTCGGGGCAAGTTCGCTTTCCGGTCCGAACTTCTTTGCCAGGTTTTCGGCAGTAAGAGGGAGCCGGGATAAAGCACGCAGATGGATTAAAAAAGTTCGGGCAGTTTCCGGATCGAAGGGATAGACGCCGTCTGCTGGTTCTTTTACCCACCTGTTTTGCCGGTATTTGACAAAGAATATCTGCCTGCCATCAAAACCAACACCGACGGGTTGACTTATCCCGGTTGCCTTTGATTCTGCAGCGAGATAGCCTGTTAACTGCTCAAAGGTATGACTGATATTCCTGCGGGATGAGAAAGATGCTGGCGGTTCGTATTCAATTATTACCTGACCATGAACCGCATCCGAACGACCGGAGTAAACCGATTTTTCATATTTCGGGGTTGATTTGAGATTTAATTCTGCTCTTATCGGCTCTAAAAGTTTTTCAAACCCGATGCGCAAATCCTCTTCAGTTTCGGCGGTGCGTAGCAATTGCTCTGTGCTCAAGACCAGATTATCGGCTAACCGCCAAAGCGAATCCCGGGCCTGCTCAGGAGCGGAACTTCGCACCATATCAAAATATATCCTCGGTCACCTCTGTGTCAACCGTTTGACAGTTCTCAGTTCTTGCAACCTGAAACTTAAAACTGGGAACTTGTTCTTGAGGAAAGGGTGGGTGAAAGGGTGATAGAAACTCAATAGAAAATGACCTCTGAAAGGTCAGGACAGAGCAGGGTTCAAGTGGAATTCAGGGGGCTTGATAAGAGGCTCGGAAAAGTGCCCGGAAAGAGGCTCTAACAAAGGCACTGATAAAGGGTTAATAAGATGCCTTAACCAAGGACAGGATAAAGGGCGGTTATCATAATGGTGCAAATGGTTCATATTAGCGTGTGTTATATGGTGGCAAAAAGAGCCTCAGAAACGGCATAGGAGACCACCTGGGGGGTAACCCCTGGGTAGGGGAGGTGGGCAGATTTTAGCACTTTTTGGGTAATTATATGACAAAAAAGGGTTTAAATTATAGGTAATGGGGCAAAAACCGGGGCTTTAAATCGGGTGTAGACATAAAAGTCTACTTTTAGGTAGAAATTTTTATGATGGGTTTTCAGTGGTTATGTTATTGAAAGATAGCGGTTTAGGTAAAATTTGCCCCGAATTTCAGACCCCAACCTGGATACCGTCCCCAAGGTTCTTTTGACCGGGTTAATTATTAGTTTCCCAGCGCCTGTGCCAATGCGCGCCCAGAAGGGGCGTGGCTATTTAACGCAAGAGATTGCTTCGCCCTAAAGGGCTCGCAATGACACCCCTATTCCGTCATTGCGAGGAGCGATAGCGACGTGGCAATCTCAAGTCGGGTAAAACGGAATTACACACAAAGAGATTGTTGTGGCTTTTGCCACCTGCCCAGGGCAGAGCGCTTCGCTCGCAATAACGGGAAAATAAGTAATGGCAAAGAAATGGTAAAATGTCGCAAATGTATTTGATTCATACAAGGGCTTGACTTTATAGTTTGTTTATTTAAAATCTACCCGGCGCCGGTAGTGCAGGGCATTAGTCTTGATTGGCTTATTGAAAAAGGAAGCAAGGTATGAGCAGGAAAAGTTTAAAGTGGCAGATGGTTATTAGCGGGCTTTTCCTGACCCGGTCCTGGGGGCAGCCATCATTGGAATGGCGTTCAATCGGTATGGGAGGCGGTGGCTGGTTTACCACCGTTGCCATTGACACCTTAAATCCGGGCACGGTTTATGTTGGTTCGGATGTGGGCGGGTTCTATAAGTCAACCGATTACGGCGCTTCCTGGCAGATACGCAACAACGGCTTGATTGATTACTATGTAGAAAAGATTGTCCCGGACCCGGAGAGTGCGGGTGTAATTTATCTGGGCACCTGGGGTGGAGTGCATAAGTCAACCGATGGTGGCAAAACCTGGGTGCCGAAAAGGAACGGGTTTCCAGCACCGAGCCGAACAAATTATACCGCACCGATTGGTGCGCTGGCGGTGAATCCCGCCAACCCAAACATAATATACGCCGGCATCGGTATGCCCCGGGTAATGTACACCGATCCCATCTGGATTCAGGTTCCAACCCGAGGTGCGGTTTTCAAAAGCACAGATCGGGGTGAAACCTGGCAGATGCTGCGAGGAACAACTGGTATTGACACCACTGCACTTTTCTATGCGCTTGCGGTTGACCCGCACAATTCGGACCTGGTTTTTGCCGGAACCCATCTTGGTATTTATCGCAGTAACGATGCCGGCCTGACCTGGGAGTTGAAAAATTCCGGTCTGCCACCGATGCCCGAGAGTGTCGTGGTGCGCGAAATCGCAATTGACCCGGTTGAACCGGGCCGGGTTTATGCGGCAACCTCCCCGATTAAGGATATAGAACGCAACTCCCTGTGCAGCGGTATCTGGGTTACAACCGATTATGGCGAGATGTGGCAGCCCTGCACCACCGGTGCCTGGAGAATCAACTTCCGGCGGATAGTTGTTAACCCTAAGAATCCAGCTGTGCTATATGCCGGTGCCCTTTACGG
>CAZNRV010000234.1:0-6171 GCA_964575495.1 uncultured bacterium | reverse complement strand
ATTAATAATTCCTGATTTTGGGAAATCATGAAGATACGCCAAATAAGTAAGACCGTTATTCATTCTTTTCTTTAAAATCAAAATACTTGTTTTAGCTGAGGTCTCTTTAAAGATATTTCTAGGAAGATTTATGATATGCTTAACTTCTGTTTCCTTGATTATAAATTCTCTTACATATTTGTATTGTGGGTTAGATAATATTCCATCTGGAAGAACAATTATAATATATCCTTTATTTTGGGCTAGTTTAATAAATAGTTCAAGAAAGAGAATTTCTATTGCCTGGCTTTTCATCAATTTACCGTTTTTGTTCGCCAATCTATAATCTACAAGAATGCTTGGTTCCTTTATCCTTTGAAACCAGCTACTAAATGGAGGATTTCCCACTACAAGATCAAAACCACCGTTTATAATAACTTTTTGGATTTCACTATCTTGCCAAGTTTTCTGTAAAAGAGCATCACCGACAAAGAAATTAGCATTTTGGAAATTAAATTCTTCAAGTTCTTCAATAATCTTCGCATCTATATCTATTCCAAACAGTTTAACTTTACCATATTTTTTTTGGGCTATTTTTAGGAATATTCCATTACCTACTGCGGGGTCTATTATATTTTCAATTTTAATATTTGGGATAAATGAAAGAGCCTTCTCTACAGCAAACTCTGGGGTAAAATATTGATTATTATTTTTCCTGTTCCGATGTTTTTTAATTTTATTATGTTCAACAGGAAAAAGATACTGATAAGTTAATTCCATAGTAGATACTTCCTATATTCTTTTTTCATTACATAATAAAGTCCAAAAATTATCTTATTTATGTTTAGAACTAATTTAAACCCGATATTTTCTATATATTCGATCGTAAATTCGACTATCTTCACTTCCTGTCCTTGATAAGTAGCATTGCCGATAACTATGACCGCATATTTATCAGGTTTTAACACTCTGTGCATCTCGCAGTATGACTGTTTCATATCCTCATTATAAAGTTCTACTCTGCTGCGACCGTTTCCTCTTACTCCGATAAAATCGTTTCTCATCCTTAATACATCATATCCCAAATCCTGAAGCGAATGGATATCATTTTGGACATAATCAAGGGCAATTGAATAGGGCGGGGAAGTAATTATTCCATCTACTGAATTATCCGGCAATTTTATCTTCCTTGCGTCTCCGACTTCAATTTTCACAGCCCCCAATTTTAAGTTCAACCTTTCTTTTATCTGAATATAATCCTTCACCGAAGCCAACATCAAATTTACATTTTTCAGGAAAGAGTTGACAAAATCACGCCGCCTCCGGGAATTATCACTCACCGCCAGCAATCTCGCCAATCTATAAAAATTTTTAACTCTTTCATCTTTGGACAACCGGTCTAAGAATTTATAGTAATTCTCCTTGTTCTGGAATAAATCAGGAATGATATTTGCTGAAATTTCATCCTTGATATTTGTAATCTCATCTATCACATCAATTGATTCTGTTTTCACCCTTCCCTGAATGACACAAAGTGGCGAGATGTCTATACCGATAAAATTAACTCCCAAAAGTTGGGCTTCAAGTGCTGTTGTCCCGCTCCCTGAAAACGGGTCAAGGACAATCTCCCCCTCCTTCAAGCCGATAATGTTTAGCAAAGCCCTGATCATCTGCGGGTGAAATTTCCCTTTATATGGATAAATCCAGTGAGTTAAGTATTGATTTACCGAGCGGGTTTGATTCTTCTGGATGATCTGAAAATAATCTGTAAATTGGCCATCAACAGTTTTATAATACGACCCCCTTCTCAATATTTTCTCTTTTTTCTCTCCGGACTTATTCAATATCCTGAATTCCCTCAGCCCATCTGTAACCTCAAAAACAACACCCAAAGCCTTTAATTCTAACCCTGCTAAGGATAATTCGTAAATAAATTGAACATTATCCAATAAAACCAAATCCTTTGACCTTTCATTATCATTTATCTTATAAGCCCAGAACTGGCTTTCTGCCCTTGCGATCATTGTCTCACCTTTTGTTTTCAGCGGCTTATAGCCCATCAACCTGCCTCACCAGAGTTTTTGCTGATAACCGAATCCAAGGCTACTCCACCTCTGAGTGTGCGCACAAAAGGATTATAAGTTATGCCTATTCACTGTCAAGCGAGAAGCCTTTTTTTGGTTTTCCCCTATTATTTAGACCCCGGAAATGGGAAAAAATAACGCTGCATTTTACGGTTTTCCGGCTGGTAGTGCTAAGTTTCAGTCTGACAATGGGTTGGAGAGTTGATGGCTCCAGGGTTTGTCTTATTGGGCAGGTCCACCCCACCACCCCCCTTGTTACTGCCTTTTTCAGCGCCAAACATATATCTTTTGGATTGTCAGAACCTTCAGCATATCTGATTTTTCCGGCTCGGACTGTTGCTGTTAATCTTTCAGAATACCGGTTAAACAAAATGTCTGGCTCAAACTGCAATTCAATCGTCAGAAATCGTCCTGGACATAACCCGGGCTATCGTTTCGGCAGAAAATCCCCTTCTTGCCAAAAGTCCATACAAACGGCGCTTTCTGGTCTCCTGGTCCAGCCGTTTGTACCGGGGCAGAAAATGTTCCAAAACCATTCTTGCCGCCTCAGTCTCATCCGGCGCCTGTTTCAGCGCCCTTTCAATCTGCTGCCGGGAGAGCCCCCGTTTCAAAAGTTCCTGCCTGACCCGCCATCTGCCCTTATGACCCACCTTTATCCGGTCCTCAACATAATCCTGTGCCAGTTTCTCATCATCAACCAGACCCAACTCCTTGAGCCGCTCAAAAACCCGCGCAATCACCTCAGGCGAATAACCCTTTTTCTCAAGCCTTTCCCGCAGCTCCTTTTCTGTTCTTGCCTTATAGGATAAAAGCAGAAAGGCATAATCCCGGCACAAACGAAACTGCTCCTCAAGCACCACCTGCTCAAGAAACTGCGAGTCAACCCTCTTGCCCTCCTTGAGCCCGAACTGGGCAATTGTCTCCTTATCTAAGGAGAAGGCGAACTCGCCGTCAACAAATACCGAGAGCCTTTTCTTACTTCTTCTTTGCGGCTTGAGCCCGGTTATCCTCATCCTTCATCTTTGGACGGGCAATCTTCAGTTTTTCCCGCAGTGCCATTTCAATCCTTGCCGCCACATCCTTATGGCCCTTCAAAAACTCAATCGCCGCATCCCGTCCCTGACCGATTTTCGTGTTGCCAAAAGAGTAATAGGCGCCGGACTTGTCAATCACGCCCTGTTCTGCGCTGAGGTCAATCAGTTCGCCCTCGCGGGAAATCCCCTCGCCATAGATGATATCAAACTCCGCCTCGCGGAAAGGCGGGGCAATCTTATTCTTCACCACCCGCACCTTGGTTCTTGAGCCAATCACCTGCTCGCCCTTTTTCAGCGCGGCAATCCGGCGCACATCCAGCCTAACCGTTGCGTAGAACTTCAAAGCCAGACCGCCCGGTGTTGTCTCGGGATTGCCAAACATCACGCCAATCTTCTGTCGAATCTGATTGGTAAATATAGCGCAGGTCTTGGATTTGGATATCACGCCGGCAAGCTTGCGCAATGCCTGGGACATCAGCCTTGCCTGAACCCCGACAAAGGCATCGCCCATCTCACCCTCAATCTCCGCCCTGGGTACCAGTGCTGCCACCGAGTCAATCACAAAAAGGTCAAGCCCGCCTGAACGGGTCAAAGCCTCGGCAATCTCAAGCGCCTGCTCGCCCGAATCGGGCTGGGAAACCAATAACTCCTTCAGATTCACTCCTAACCTCTCTGCATACTTCGGGTCAAGCGCATGCTCGGCATCAATGAACGCCGCAGTTCCACCCAAGCGCTGGCACTGAGCGATGATTTGCAAAGCGAGCGTTGTCTTGCCCGATGCCTCTGGTCCAAAGATTTCCACCACTCTGCCCTTGGGAACACCGCCGATGCCCAGCATCGCATCCAGACCAATTGAGCCGGTCGGAATCGCCTCAATCTCCACCACCGCGCCCTCTTCACCCAGGCGCATCACCGCACCCTTGCCAAACTGCTTCTCAATCTGACTCAGGGCGCTGCTTAACGCCTTAAATTTCTCTTCTCTTGCCATAAATCCTCCATTTGATTTTTATTCTTTGCCTCTGACTGTAGTATAAAACCTCACCCCTCCAAGTCAAGCCGTTTTGCCCGCAACTGCACCACCAGCGCCTTTTCTATTGAGTAAAGCCTGAACCTTGCCTCTTTAAATATCCCTGACCATTTTCCCGTAGTGCCTCCCGCATTTATCTTCAAAATCTCCTCCAAGACCCTTGCCGCCTCCTCTGCCCGCTTGCAGTTGGCAAGAAGCACATCCTCAAGATTTCTTCTCTGCAACCGGTCAAACCGGTCTGACCTGCCCAAATCTTTTTCGCTCGCGCGGAACAAAATCACCTGCCTTCGCAACCTCATCATCTCTCTGCCCAAATCTGTCCGCAAAGTCCGAACCCGGCGCAAAAGCGCTTTGCTCTCCAAGCCAAACCTGACAATGTCTTCAATTACCTTTAGCGCCTCGGTCAGCCGGTTCACATTGACATCAATCACCCTTGCCGCATTTGGACTCAAAACCGCTGGCTTTACTCTCTTCACCTCTCTCAGATTACCCTTATCATCTGCCCGGTCAAGAACACACATAAAGATTAATGCCCGACACCAAAAGGCATCGGGCATTAACCTAAGACAAAAAATCAGTGACCGCAGCAGGATGAGTACTTGGGCTTGTCCTCGCCCTTCTTCTTCATCGGCTTTTCGCAGCAGTAAATCTCGCACTCCTCGCGTCCGCACTCCTTGGTCACCATCACCTCAATCCCGCACCCTTCGCAGTAGTAAACATCACCGCTCTTCTTCTTTCCCACTTCTCCTCCTTTCATTTATTTTATTCTTCAAGGCAATGTTACCCAGACATCCAGCCCCGGATAAAAATCGGCAACTGTGCCGCCTTTATTCATACCCGGAACCGGCAACGAAACCTTGGGTCTAATCACCAGCATCGGCAATGGTTTCCAGAGCAAAAGAAACCCTAAAAACATCCGGGTTTCTTCGCTGTTCGCCTGCTTCGCGCCATTTACTTCTGACTGCACCTTATTATACCCACTCAATGCCAGCTGCGGTGTCAGACCGGGCAGAATTGCCACATCCACCCCTGCCATATATTCAAGCATATTACCAAGTTTATGTGTATCGTCAGACATCCCATTCAACCAGTATGCCCCGCGCAGATGACCGGTAACAAAAGGAATATTAGCCGTATTCAACGCCAGCCCGAATCCTAAGTCAGTGCTGCCATCACCAAGCGCGGGTGTGCTGTTTTTATCACCGGTGGGCAGCGAAACCGCAAGCGAAAGTGCCGCCCTTACCGGTAAAAGTCCTCTCTGAAATAGCCCGTATCTGCCAATCACCATCAAATCGCCAATACCGGTTGCGCTATTATCCCCACTGCTCTTCATCGCCAAAGGCAGAACCCCGCCCACTTCCAGTTTTGCTGGCAGACCAATTGCTGCGAGGATGTCCGCTGAAACTGTCCTTGTCGGCTCAAACCCTTCCGGTTTGACAAACTTATCCTCTCCCCAGTCATAACTCTTGCTCGTCTGATTGTAGCCAAAAACACCCCAGGCAAGAACCTGAAACGGTTTATTTACCGCGCCGGTGCGGATTATCAAGGGTGTTGCATGCAACTGCGCACTCAAAAGAAAGAACGCTACGAACAGGGCTTTAAACCATCTCATCTTTAACTCCTTTCAAATAGCATTACCCGCTATCCGTCTCCAAGACAAGATACCGCAAATCAGGCTCTGGTCAAGATAAGCAGATTTGACTTAAATGCCAGACACAATATACTTATTAGGATGCGCCGAATATTACCAATTTTTCTCTTACTTATCATCCCCGTTTTTGCCCAAGAGCCAGAAGGCTGGTTTATTCCCTTTGCCTGCGGATTTCAACCTGACATCGCTGGTTTTAACGATGCCTTTTCAAGCAAGGGTCTGCCGCAGGCAAAAACCCGCCATTACGGCTGGGGTATGGAACTGCGCTCGCTTGTCAGCGAGAACATCCTTTTCGGCCCGCTGTTCTTCCGCACCTGGAACGATACCGAGAAAGATTCGTTTCACCTGCACACCGAAAACTGGGGTATCTTTGCAGAACTTGGGTTCAAATTGCCC
>CAZNRV010000233.1:0-2551 GCA_964575495.1 uncultured bacterium | reverse complement strand
CATTTTTAGTTTACCATCCATTCATCATTACGATTCCTATGGGACTAAAAATAGGCGCGCATCAAAAGGGAAAAACTGTGCTGAGCCGGTTTATCTTGCTGGTCAGTAAAACTGTATCTGCCACTCATACTAAGGACATCGCTGAACAGGTGCTCAAGTTCAACCAGACCTTGTGGCACCCAGCCCAATGGTTGGGTCAATTCCACATCAAAGGGAAGATAACCGACATTAGACCAGCGAAAGGTAAGACCCGCGCGGGTTCTTATCCTTGTGCTTTTACCCAAAAACCAGTTTCTTGCCAGCCAGGCTTCTGTTGAGTTAAGGCTGAATTTGCCCAGTTCCGGATATGAAAACCACTCGGCAATCCTTTTTAACCCTAATGCCAGCCCTGTTTCTAAGCGCAAACTGGTGCCGATAACCGGCATAAAAGAGAAAACCCAACCCCTTTCCTCATAATCAGTCTCACCCGAACTCAACCAGCGCAGGACAAGAACCCTTTCCAGGCGCATCTGCATCTCAATCTCAGGTATGCGCTCGCTAATCAATTCCACAAACTCCTGATTCCTGCTTGTCCGCCTGCCGGTGATGCGCAGGGTGCGGTTAAGGCTGAAATCACCGGCAAGCCCAAGGCTCGGTTTCAAGACCGGCTCAAAACTGCTCCAGTCCAAGCGCAGGTCATACCTGCCCGCCTCGCTTAAAACCCCGGTATCGGCAGCGGTTTGGTTCCAACTGAACGCACCGGTAAAATCAGCCGGCTCAAAACTACTCAGGGAAGCCGAGCCATTAAGGGAAAAATCCCTTGCCGCTGCAAACCTGCCCAAATAAACAACCACCCGTTCATAATCACCATCCGGGTCATACACATACCCACCGGTTATTGAATCCAGGCGATAAGAGCCTTTGCCCGGTCCGATATGGCGAAACTGCTCATCCTTTAACTGCACCTGCCGATATGACTGGTTTAAATCCAGTCCAAGCCGCAAACCCGAAACCGGAGTTGATGTCGCGCTCAAGGTGCCAAAAAACCTCTGCCAGTTGTTCTCAGCGGTATCGGCATAAGTGCGCACCTGAAACCCAGCAATACCTGCCAAACGGACCATTTCCTTAAATTCCTGATTCAATTCTAACTGCACAATCTGTGCCCTGCCACTTTGCTGCCAAACGCCCGCGGTTGCATCCCTTGCCTGAAATCCGGTCAGCTGGATATCCATACCAACAGCAAAACCTTCCCGTGGCTTGACTTCTCCCCCTGCCTTCCAGGTGCGACTCAACTCCTTTGCTTTAACATTCTGATTCCAGCCTGCGCGCGGATAAAACCAGCCAATCGCCGGGGCAATCTCGGTATTAATTAAACTGAACGAACCCGCAGTAAAACCCTCAAAACTGAACCAGCCCACCTGCAAGTTACCGCCCAGCCGGTTTATCAGAGTATCATCAAACCTTTTCAACCTGCCAATTTCCAGACGAAAGACGGGAGACAGGAGAAGGTTTTCGGTCTTCGTTCTTCGGTCGAATGTGAATAAAATCTCATCACTGAAGCGGGTTTCTTCCTTTTTTGTTCCTGCCCAGCGATAGAAAAAGTCAATATCGGCTGCACCTCCAGGCAGGTTAAAATTGTGCTGCCTCGTCTGGTGCCGCAATGATATGCCCAAAGGACTCCTTTCCCACTTAAGACCAAAGGCAAATGCATTAGCATCTATCACCGCCTTATCCTTGGCAAAAAGGTTGACATTATTGCGCCGGAAAACCCCCTCAAAAAAGGCCCCCAGACCCTGATAATTGAAACCGCCTTTACCATAGGCAGTCTCATCCTCTTTCGGTAGCGCGACCTTAAAACTGTCAACATAGTTGCCCTGTCCAGGTCCAACATACCGAAACGCAAACAGGCTGTCATCATAAACATAGGCGCCGAGTGAATCACCTTTGAGTGTAAATCTTACCCGGTAATCTCCCGCATTCTTGCCCACAAACCGGTAATGTCCGTTCTCAAGAACATAGTCACCCTCGCCCAAACCAACAAACTCACCGCCGGGCAACCAAGCACGGCTGGTATCATTCCCGGCCGCCTTTAACACCTCCTTCTGCTCTGCGGTCAAATCCTCGCTCAACATCGCTTGAGGATTATCCCCCTCCCGGAATAAACTCAAAGCCAGATGAAAAGGAACAGGCTCAATTTTAATTTCCGCAGCAACTCCGGCACGTTCATAATCAAAGGTTACAAACTGAAACTCCGCTTCAATTCTTTTGCTCCCCGTGATGATATGACGGTTGGTAAAATAAAGTTCGCCGGTTGAGTAGTCAATCGTGTAATCTGCATCCCAACCCCTTGTCATCCTTTTGCCATCAAGATAAACCTGCTCGCTTCCAGGAACAATCTCAGCCGACCTGCCATCCGGTGCCAAAAGGTAAGGTCCTTGGACACCATCAATCCCGTTCAGCATAACCCTGCCAAACTCACCTCTAGGCTGTGCATATCCTGCTGACCCGGAAAAAATACCCCTCTCCCCTTTTAACACCACACCAAGTGCCCGGCGGTTGAGCGTACCAAAAC
>CAZNRV010000232.1:0-2251 GCA_964575495.1 uncultured bacterium | reverse complement strand
GAGTTATTGGAGGAAGAACTGAAACAAAGGAAGTGAGCAATGGGGAATAAAAATCTATTACTCTGTATTTTGCTTATCACTGCTCTTGCCTTTGCCCAGTCCTATCGTTGTGAATGGCAGGTGGTGGCAATCGGTGGCGGCGACATCAGTGGCGCCTATCGGCTTGGCTCAACTGCTGGCCAGAGCGCAGTCGGCTGGTTAACCGGCACCAACCTGTTGGCACATATCGGTTTCTGGTATCCGGACATCGTTACCGGTATAGAGGAGAAAGGGCGGTTCCGCTGGGAAAGTGCGGATATTAAGGAGACCAGACTTTATCCGCCTGCTCCCAACCCTTTTACGGGCGCAGCCTTAATCCGCTACACGCTCAACACCGAGCGCCAAACCCTTATGCAGGTTTGTGACATCACGGGCAGGGTAATAAGAACCCTTGTGCATTCAACTCAGAAGCCGGGCAGATACAGTTTGGTCTGGGATGGAAAGGACAACACCGGCAGGGCTGTTGCCAGTGGTGTCTACATCTGCCGCTTTGTTGCTGGCGACTATCAGCGCAACACCAAACTCATCCTCCAGCACTGAATAACCTGCTGTTTTGAAAGAGGGGGCAGGAATACTGCCCCCTCTTTTTAAAGTAATTTAGGACATTGCCACTAACTATTACCAAGCGATTTTCATTTTCTTGACTTTGGCTGATAGTAATTTATCATTTTTTCTTATCATGAATTCAACTTCGAATTCCGACCTTGTGCGTCGTATCGAGGAGTTAAGCGGTCAATGGGTGCAGGATTGTTATCAGTGCGGGTGCTGCACAGCGGGTTGCCCAATCGGTGAGCTGATGGAACCAGTGCCAAGCAAGGCGATTAGGCTTTTGCAACTGGGTGATGCGGAAAGCCTTTTGGCAAGTGAAGGTATCTGGCTGTGCGCGAGTTGCCTCGTTTGTGGAACGAGATGCCCAAGAAATGTTGATTATGCGAAAATTGCCGAGGCTTGTCGGGCGCTGGTGCTACGCGCCAAGAAGAGTCAAGTTGACCCAGATAAGGTGACCGAGCCTGACCTGCAGGATATTCCGCAACAGGCGTTTATTGCCAGTTTCCGGAAATTTTCAGTATGAAGTATCTGTATTATCCAGGATGCACCCTTTACTCCAAGGCAAAAAACCTTGACCGCTGTGCCCGACAGGCGGCAGCGCTTTTGGATATTGAACTTGAGGAGATGCCGTCGTGGAACTGCTGCGGAGCAATTTATAATACCAATACCGATGACCTTGCCGCTCAGGTCGGACCTGTACGCAATCTGGCAAAGGCAAGTCAACTTGGGAATAAACTGGTGACCTTATGTGCTGCCTGTTATAATGTTTTAAAGCGAGCAGGTGAGCATCTGAATGCCACCGGTTTTGAGGAGGATAGAAAGAGGATTTTGGAGTTTGTTGATGAACCTTTCTTCCAGAATGTGGAGGTGGTTCATTATCTTGAGATACTCAAGGAAATCGGTTTTGAGAAAATCAAAGAGCGGGTTACAAAACCTTTGAATGGTCTGAAGGTGGCTTCGTATTATGGCTGCCTGATGGTCAGACCAAAGGATGTTTTGAAATTTGATGACCCGGAAAACCCGGAAGTGATGGATAGGCTGATTACAACTTTGTGCGGTGCACCGGTGCGGTTTGATTTCAAGGCAGAGTGCTGTGGCGGCTATTTAGTGATAAATCGGCGGGAGGTGGCAAATGCGTGTTCCCTGCGTGTTATAGAAAATGCGCGCACCTGTGGTGCAGAGACGATTGTAACCACTTGCCCCTTGTGTCAATACAATCTTGAGAGTGCCCAGTTAGCAAAGTTACCTGCTGACAAGAGAATGCCGATTTTATATTTTACTCAAGTTTTGGGTCTGGCGCTAGGGCTTGGAGAAGATGAGTTGGGTTTTGAGGATAATAAATTCGACCCGAAGCCATTTCTGAAAGAAAAGGGACTCTTGTGAGTATGCGTAAGCGTATCGGTGTCTTTGTGTGCCATTGTGGTATAAATATCGCCGGTGTGGTCAAGGTGCCAGGGCTGATTGAGCAGGCAAAGAAGATTCCGGGTGTGGTTGTGGCGCTGGATTATGTTTACTGCTGTTCTGACCCGGGTCAGAATCTGATAAAGGAGACAATCGTAAAAGAGAAACTTGACGGTGTGGTTGTTGCGTGCTGTTCGCCGACTCTGCATGAGTTGACTTTCCGCAAGGCAGCGAGTGATGCAGGCTTGAATCCCTATGTATG
>CAZNRV010000231.1:0-4007 GCA_964575495.1 uncultured bacterium | reverse complement strand
CCTGCCCAGGGCAGAGCGCCCTCGCAATGACTGAACAAGGGTTCCCATTGGGATTTTACTCATAGATTGACCTGAAACAATATTTATGTAAAATTAAGATTGTGAATTATTTTAGTTCTGTTTTTGAGCCGAAACCGAAATCCGAAGGTGATGCCAGCGTACCAGGGGAAAGATATTCAGCGGTCATCGCCGGCACCGGTTTTGCTGTGCCGGAAAAAATCCTGACCAACGAGGACCTGGAAAAGATGCTTGACACCTCGGATGAGTGGATAACCGAACGCACCGGTATGAAGGAGCGCCGAATCGCCTCTCCGGATGAGGCGGCATCAGATTTTGCCCTGCGCGCCGCGCAGCAGGCACTCGCCGATGCCAGTGTCAAGCCAGAGGAGATTGACCTGATTATCGTGGCTACGGTTACCGGTGATATGCCTTTTCCTTCAACCGCCTGCATTCTTCAGGACCGGCTGGGTGCGCGCAACGCCCCAGCAATGGATTTGGGTGCGGGCTGCTCCGGGTTTATCTATGCCCTTGCTACTGCCCGCCAGTTTATCGCAACTGGCACCTATCAGACGGTCCTGGTTGTCGGGGTTGAGGTCCTTTCCAAAATTACTGACTGGACTGACCGCAGCACCGCAGTCCTTTTGGCAGATGGCGCGGGTGCGGCGGTTTTGAAGGCAGGAACGGATAACGGAACGGGTATCATCGCCAGTTATCTTGCTGCTGACGGCTCCCACGGCGCGGATCTGTTTATGCCGGCAGGCGGGTCCCGGATACCGGCTTCAATTGAATCGGTACAGCAGCGTCTCCACTACCTCAAGATGAATGGCAGTGCCATCTTCAAGGTGGCGGTGCGCTCAATGGCAGATGTGGTCAAAAGACTTTTAGACCAGGCAAAACTGCGCGCGGATGAGATAAAACTCATCATCCCCCACCAGGCAAACCTGCGCATCATTGAGGCGATGGCAAAACTGCTGAAATTCCCGATGGAAAGGGTGTTTGTCAATATTGAGAAATATGCCAACACCTCCTCGGCGTCAACCATCATTGCGCTTGATGAGGCGCGGCGCTCGGGCAGAATCCGGGCAAACGATTTGATAATTATGGTCGCCTTTGGTGCGGGTCTTACCTGGGGCGGGGTTTTAATCAGGTTCTGATTTTTCCGTAATGGATTACCGGGTCCTCTCGCTTTTTGCACTTTTGCTTTGGGGAATCTGGGGTTTTATGACCAAAATCCTTACTAATGATACACCAGCAGAAACAATCGCATTCTGGGCAACACTTGCCAGCATTCTGCCTATCCTGACTTATGCACTTATGACCAATACAATGAACTGGGTTAAATCAACACCCCTGACACTGGTATCGGGTTTTGCAGCCGGACTGGCAACCGTTTTCTTCTATCTTGCGCTCAAAGGTGGACCCGCTTCAGTTGTCATGCCCTTAACCGGAATGTACATTATCATTCCGGCGCTCCTCGGTTATTTGGTGCTCAAAGAACCGGTCGGTTTAAAACATATCCTTGGACTTGTCTTTGCTGCCCTTGCGGTCATCTTCCTCTCCCGCTAAACGGCTCTCTTTGGAGAAATAATATAGACCAGTGCGCCCAGAACTGCAATACCCGCAGCAGCAAACATTATTGTCCTGAACCCGAATGCGCCGGTAATACCCTCAAGCAGGGCTCCTAAAACCGCTGCCAGACTCAGCACCGATTGCAGCATACCAGTGGCGGTTGACCTTTCCGGATTGAGACGCAGCAATTGCTTCAATGTGCCCAAATAAAGACAGGACCAGGAAAGGGCAAGGAAAATCTGAATAGGTATCACCTGTTCAAATCTGTTTGCCAGACCAAAAGCGGTAAAGACAATTATTGAAAGGAAAAGCCCAGCCCTGATTAAAAGACCATCACGCACCCGCTCAAGGATATTCATAAAGAAAAACTGACCTAAGGGGTTAAGGGCATAGACAAACCCAATCCAGAACCTGTTGGCACCAAGATGGGCAAGATAGAGCGGAAATATCGTCCAGATGCTGAATGCGCCGAGATGCCGCAATAGAAAGGAAATATAAATCCGCCAGTTGCGCCTGAATACGGTCAAGTCAAAAAAGGGCTGATTCAATCTCACCCGCTGGCTGCGCAAACCTGCCTGAGCAATCACCGTGCTCAAAAACACTAATAGCCCGCTCATCACAAATATCATTTGAATGCTGACCAACCCGACAAGGAGCGCACCCAATGCCCAGCCCAAGGAACCAAAGCCGCTGAACCTGCCGAGCCTGTCGTTCTCCTGATAAAAATAGGCAATGAGTGCAGCCGGGAAGATTCCCGCACAGAGCCCGACAATTGCCCTGACAGCAAAAAGGCTTGACAGGTTGCTGGCAAAGGTGTGAACCAGCAGTGTGACAGCACTAAGAAGCAGCCCATAAACCACAAACCTTTTCCGGTCGCCAAAATCTGCCCATCTGCCAAAAACAAGGCTGGCGACAAGCATCATCCCCTGATAAGCACTAACCAAGATACCAATCTCCGAATGGTTGGCACCAAGTGTCTTTGCCAAGAGCGGAATATAAACAACCGCTGCTGTCAGCCCGGCATTGGCAAATGTTTGAACAAGATATGGAACCATCAGGGTTTTTTCCCAAACTCCTCAAAATACCAGTTCTCAACCGCGACCGCCTCAAAAGTCCGGTTTAATCTTTTCAAAAGGGCTATGCGGGCGAGAACAAACAGCCGGTAACGGTTCAGGTTGAGGCGGCTACGCTCATCCATTCCCAAACGAGGAACCCGCACCCTTAACCGGTGGTAGTCAAATTCAGGGACAAGTGAGTCGGTGCGGACCTGAATTAGAATCCCCATCGGCACGAGGTTGAAGCCGGTAATGAGTTGCCGGGAATCATTATCAGCAGCAAATGGAAAGGTGGTATATGCAGGGCGTTCAGGGTTATTGGTAATGAAACTTCTTAACAGGGTAATGTAATTCTCCTGGATGACAATCGGGTCATATGGCTGGTTGTGCTCAAAGCGCTTGAGTTGATTGAGAAACCGCTGCACCTCAACCCGGGAATTTGCCATTAACCAGGGGTATTTTTCCTCAAGGTATTTGAAATACCAAGAGCGCCGACAAGTTCCTTGTCAATTACGCAGACATCAGGACGGATTCTCTCTATCTCCTGCAAATAGAAAACCGGGGCATAGATGTCCCACCATTCAGTAATGATGATAGCATTGGCATCAGCCGATTTAAGGGTATTAAGCGCCTGGTCATAGGCAATATAGTCCTCACTTTTGTTCTGAACCGGATAGTTCAGAACCAGGGTTATTAGCGGCATCAACCAGACGAAATATGTCCATTTGCCAAAACGCTGATACAGTTTATTAATCCCGGCAGCAGCAAATATCGCCAGCGCCAGTACAGCGGGTATGTAATAAGCATCAATGTCGGGAATGCTGTAATTGGCAGCATAGAGCAGACACAGAAGCGCGCTAACTGTTAATCCCAAAGTCAGTTCCTTTTGGCGCCGGAATAGCACTATCCAGCCATAGAACACTGCTGGCACAAGCACAAAGACCGTTGAGCGCAAAAGGATTCCAAGCCCTTTGCCCGCATTAGCGAGAACCTGATTAAAAGAAGAGGAAAACATCCATACCTGATACTGCCTGCCAGTTATATGCCACCACAACCTTTCAAAATTAACCGGATTACCCCAGGCAAGAACTGGTCCGACACGGGCACGGATAATCAAAAAGAGGTAGGGGGTTAAACCGATAAAAAAGAGCAAAAGCAGGACAAGGATTGAGCGAAAAAGGCGCTGACGATAAATCAATAAAATTGTCAGGCAGGCACCGATAACTGTCCAAAATCCTGTCAGATGATTGGTAAGGGTCAAACCGACAAGATAGGCAAACAACGCAAGCCCGTTTTGACGCTGAGGCTTGATAACCGCTAACCAGACCAAGAGACCCAAAAGGAAAGTAAGGCTGTAAACCTCAACATCGGTACTCACAGACC
>CAZNRV010000230.1:0-7760 GCA_964575495.1 uncultured bacterium | reverse complement strand
TCTTGACCCTGATTCTCAATCTCGTTTTCTGGCGCAGGCATTAAGATGAAAAAAGGAGCAACAAAATTTATGGGAAAAATGGTTTATCGTTTCAGTCAGCACCGGACCGATGGTTCGGCAAGGATGAAGGCGCTGTTGGGTGGCAAGGGTGCCAACCTTGCCGAGATGGCAAGGCTTGGTCTGCCGGTTCCGCCCGGTTTTACCATTGCTACCAGCATCTGCGTCTACTATATGAAGCACGGTCGCATGCCGCCGGGATTGAAAACCGCGGTGACAAAGGGTATTGAGTTCATTGAAAAGAGTGTGGGCAGAAGGTTTGGTGATGAAAATAATCCGCTTTTGGTTTCCGTGCGTTCGGGTGCGCGCGCCTCGATGCCCGGGATGATGGATACGGTCCTTAACCTCGGCTTGAATGACCAGAACCTGGAAGGTCTGGCAAGAAAAACCAATAATCGCCGGTTTGCCCTTGACGCCTATCGCCGGCTCATCCAGATGTTTGGTGATGTGGTTCTCAAGACCGGCAAGGATGGGTTTGAACAGGTTTTGGCACAGGAACGCGAACGGATGGGTGTTAAGAGCGATACCGGTCTTGATGAAGAGGCACTGGCAAGAATCGTGGCGGCGTTCAAGGCGATTGTGCGTGAGCGCACTGGCAGAGAGTTTCCCCAGGAGCCAAATGAGCAGCTCTGGCTGGCGATTGAGGCGGTATTGAAGTCGTGGAACAACCTGCGCGCAAAGGAGTATCGCCGGATTTACTCAATCCCTGACACCTGGGGGACAGCGGTCAATATTCAGGCGATGGTCTTTGGCAATCTTGGCGATGATTCGGCAAGTGGTGTGCTTTTCACCCGTGACCCGGCAGCCGGCGAAAAAACCCTTTACTCTGAATATCTGACCAATGCGCAGGGTGAGGATATTGTTGCCGGAATTCGCACGCCCCTGCCGGTCAACCAGTTGAAGGCAGCGATGCCGCAGGTTTATAACCAACTTGAGAAAATCGCCCGGCGGCTTGAGCGCCATTATCAGGATATGATGGATGTTGAATGGACCGTGGAAAAGGGAAAACTTTACATCCTTCAGTGCCGGAGTGGGAAGCGCTCACCAAGGGCAGCGGTGAAGATTGCCTGTGATATGGCAAAGGAAATGCTCATCACCCGCAAGGAGGCGGTAAAGCGGATTGACCCAGAGATTGTCGGTGCGCTTTTGCACAAAACCATTGCCCCGGGTTTTAAATATGATGTCTTGGCAAAGGGTATTCAGGCATCGCCCGGTGCTGCCTGCGGTGAGATTGTTTTTGATGCCCAAAAAGCGGTGGAACTTGCCGGTATAAACCGCAGGGTGATATTGGTTCGGCATCAGACATCAGCAGATGATGTTGCTGGCATGGCAAAGGCAGAAGGGATTCTTACCGGTGCTGGCGGCACAACGTCACATGCAGCGGTTGTCGCGCGCGGAATGGGCAAACCTGCGGTTGTTGGCGTTGAGAGCCTGCAGATTGACTATGAGAAGGAACTGGTAAAGATTGGTGAACTGGAATTGCCCGCTGGTGCAGTTATCACCATCAATGGTTCAACCGGCGAGGTGATTAACGGTGAAGTGCCGATGGAGGAGCCAAAGCTGGCCGAGGAGTTTGAGACCATTTTGCGCTGGGCTGACAGTTTTCGACGGCTCAAGGTGCGCACCAATGCGGATACACCCGCGGATGCGGCAAGGGCAAGGGATTTCGGTGCTGAGGGTATTGGCTTGTGCCGGACCGAGCATATGTTCTTCGGTAAGGACCGAATTGGCGTGATGCAGGAGATGATTCTTTCCGAAGATGAACAGGGTAGAATGCGCGTGCTTGACCGGCTTTTACCGATGCAAAGGCAGGACTTTGTGGAAATCTTTAAGGTGATGGCTGGTCTGCCGGTAACAATTCGCACCCTTGACCCGCCCTTGCATGAGTTTCTCCCAAAGGATGAAACCAAAATTGCGGAACTGGCATCAAGGCTCGGGATGACGATTGAAAGGATAAGGGGAACCATCAACCGCCTGGAAGAGGCAAATCCGATGCTCGGGTTTAGAGGGTGCCGGCTGGGAATTCTCTATCCGGAAATAACCGCAATGCAGGCAAGGGCAATATTTGAGGCGGCATGCCAGGTGAAAAAGGAAGGGGTGGCGGTTCTGCCCGAGATAATGATACCCTTGGTGAGCGATGTTCAGGAACTCTTGCTCCAGCGCCAATTGATTGATGAGATTGCCTCAAAGGTTTTTGCCGAAACCGGCGTGAAGGTAAACTACTCAGTGGGCACGATGATTGAGGTGCCTCGCGCCGCCTTAGTTGCCGATGAGATTGCACGGGTTGCTGACTTTTTCTCCTATGGCACCAATGACCTGACCCAGTTGACCCTTGCATATTCAAGGGATGATTACGGCAGGTTCTTTGCCGGTTATCAGGCTCTGGGCATTGTCAAGCAAAACCCGTTTGACACCTTGGATAAAAAGGGTGTGGGGATGCTGATGAAAATCGGTCTCAAAAAAGGGCGTAAAACCAATCCGAGACTGAAGATTGGCATCTGCGGCGAGCATGGTGGTGACCCAGCAACGATTGTTTTCTGCCATGAGATTGGTCTTGACTATGTGTCATGCTCGCCCTATCGGGTGCCGGTTGCCCGGCTGGTTGCAGCCCAGGCGGCAATTGGCAAAGAAGAAAGAAGGGATGTTTAGGTGAAGGATTTCAAAAACCGGCTGGAGAAACTGCTCAAGAGCCATCCCGATGTGCAACACAATCCTTTGCGGAGGCAGTTGATTGACCAGGCGGTTCAACGCCGTGAGGCGCTGGTTGCGAAATGCGGCTGCCTTGCCACCTGGGCACCGGTTGATTCAACCGGTCGGAGTCCGCAGGATACGGTGATTGTCTTGCGCCCGGAGTCTGAGGGCAACATCGACTGGAGTTCTCCCAATAACCTGCCGATAACACCTGAGACCTTCTCAATGGTTTGTGAGGATGCCCTGACAACTCTAAATGCCAAGAGCCGGCTCTATTATCTTGAGCGGGTTGTTGGTGCTGATGTCCGCTATGCCCTGCCTTTGCGCTTTATATCTGACCGTGCGTTGCATAGCCTTTTTGTTGACAATATGTTCTGCCCGGTGCCAGAAAATCTCAACCGCTCCATCTTTGCGCGCAACCCATTTACCCTTATCGCCCTGCCATATGACCGGCTCAATCCTGAGCGTTATAGTGGCAGGCTGCGGAAACTACCCGGCACCGAAAAGACCAGCACCATGGTGATTGCGGTTGATTTTGACAGCCGTATCGGGATTGTCTATGGCTCTGCCTATTGCGGCAGCATCAAGAAGCTGATGTTCACCGTGATGAACTACCTTTTGCCTGAACAGGGAATTCTGCCTTTGCACTGCTCGGCAAACGAGGGTACGAAAGGTGACATTGCGCTGTTTCTTGGACTTTCCGGCACAGGCAAGACCACCCTTTCTGCTGACCCGCGGCGCAAACTCTTAGGCGATGATGAACACGGCTGGTCTGATTACGGCATCGCCAACTTTGAAAACGGCTGCTATGCCAAACTCATCAACCTTGACCCGCAGAAGGAGCCTGAAATTTACAATGCCTGCTTCCATGAGGCAGACTATCTTGAGCACGGTGCGATTATAGAAAATGCGATGGTCTATCCTGATGGCACATTTAACTTAAACGACTCCCGCCTGACCGAGAACTCCCGTGGCTCCTATCCGCTTTCGTTCCTTAGTAACATCAAAACCCCACCGATTGGTTCTCATCCAAAGACAATCCTCTTTCTCACCGCTGATGCCAATGGTGTCCTGCCGCCGGTGGCGCGCCTGACAAAGGAACAGGCAATGCTCTGGTTTCTTTTAGGCTACACCTCAAAACTTGCCGGCACTGAAACCGGGATTATTGAACCCAAAAGCACATTTTCTCGCTTCTTCGGTCAGCCCTTTATGCCCCGCAACCCTTTTGTCTATACTCGGCTTTTGGGTGAAAAACTTGACCGGCATGGCACCAAAGTCTATCTTGTCAATACCGGCTGGACCGGCGGACCTTATGGCAAGGGTAAAAGGATTGACATTACCCTGACACGCGAGATTGTTCAGGCTGCGCTTGACGGTTCCCTTGAAAAAATTGAGTATGAGACCGAACCATTTTTCCATCTCCGGATTCCGCGTGCCTGTCCTGGTGTGCCTGATGTGCAGCTGCTCAACCCAAAAAACACCTGGCATGACAAAGCTCTTTATGAGGAGCGGGCAAGAAAACTTGCTGCCGAGTTCAACGCCCAGTTTCATCGTGCCTATAACGATAAGGGAATCGACCCGGCAATTGCCCATGAATGTCCTTCCCAGTAGAATCCGGGATTTGTTATTTCTTAACTGACCTTGCCCTGATTTTGCTGACAATGAGCGCCACTGCCCAGATAAAGAATACGGGCAGAAGCATCACCAGCCCGAGCATTGTTCCGCTACGAACCATTCCCCCGGTTGTCGTTTCAAGAAACTCGCCACCCTGATAACCGATAATATGGTCAGCAAGAATCATCACCGTTGCACCCCAGAGCATCAGGCTGATAAAACCCAGCTGGTATCTGCCCTTAAACAGGCGCCAGCAGACGGTTGCGATGAACGCGGCGAAAGCTGTTGTTAAAAGCCACATCGCTCAACCGCCAGCTGACTTGACCGCAACATTTCTTTTCGTCCTCATCCTTTTTGCCAGTGTTACCATCACCAGCCACACCCCGAAAATCGCAATGGTCATTACCCCACCAACCGTTACCATTTCCTTCACCATCACCCCAACTTCTGCTGGGTTCTGCATCGCGGTGAGAAATGGCGGGTGTAGTACAACTTCACCATGACTAATGTGCTCAACCGCCAGCATTGCCACTCCACCCCAGAGCATTGAGTTGAGCCATTCCGGATGGGCATCTTGAGGAAATTTCTTCCTTAACACTGTCGTCACTACCCCGGCAGCAGCCGGAACAAGAAAACATGCCATATCCTTACTCCTTTCATATTTTTTTAAGAATAGTAACACCTCCAACCTGATGGTCAAGAAAAGCTAAATTAAGGGGGCAGGAATACTGCCCCCTTTTGAAAGAAGTTATTCAGTGCTGGAGGATGAGTTTGGTGTTGCGCTGATAGTCGCCAGCAGCAAAGCGGCAGATGTAGACACCACTGGCAACTGTCCTGTTAGAGTTGTCCCTGGCATCCCAGGTGAGAGAGTATCTGCCCGGTTTCTGGTTTGAGTTGACCAGTGTCCGGACTATTCTGCCAGTGATGTCGCAAATCTGGACGGTGGCGTGCTGTTCACTAGTGAGCGTGTAGCGAATCCGGGTTGTGCGATAGAACGGGTTGGGTGCGGGTGGATAAAGTCTTGTCTCTTTAATATCGGCACTTTCCCAGCGGAACCGCCCTTTCTCCTCTATACCGGTAACGATGTCCGGATACCAGAAACCGATATGTGCCAGCAGGTTGGTGCCGGTTAACCAGCCAATCGCAGTCTGACCAACAGTTGCGCCAGCCCGATATGCACCTGCCATATCATTGCCACCGATTGCCACCACCTGCCATTCACACCGATAGGGCTGGGCAAAGGCAAGTGTGGCAATAAGCAGGATACCGATTAGCCGTGCCATAGGTTACCTCTCTTTCGGTTCTTCTGGTCTGGGCGGGTTCTTCATCATTTCGTAGCGCTCTCGTCCTTTAGCAGTGCGGAAGTTAATACCAGTTGCCTTGCCTTCACGCTCCAGTTGCTCCATACAGCCGGAAAGAAAATCATCATCAAGCATTCTGCCGGCAAGTGCACCGGCCTTGGGCTGCTCAACCGGCATCATTCGCCTTATTGCCTCAGCCGAAACATCCTGGCGCTCACCGGTTACCTGCCAGTAGACCTTAGTTCCGGGCTTACCACCAATGACAAACCGGTTACCACTGACTTCCTCAGCAACATAGACATCGCTCGTGCCAACACCGGTCAACTGGATGTGCGGGTTGCGGTTGAGTGCAGAGAAGTAGTCCGGCAGTTTCACTTCTGCCCTGCCATTGGCATCAAGGATGACACTGCCCTCATAGATATTGCGCATCTCCGGACCTTCAATGAAGTAGTGGTTGAGAATCTTACCATAAGGGTCAACTGGATGGTCTATGGTGAAGGAACCGCCCGTCTTGGAAAGTGTGCCACAACGCAACTGGCTTGATGCGGTTGCGGTCTGACCGTTGAAGGCAGCAGAGTTTGAATAACCTGATGGCACGACCGAATGATTGCCAACAGAAAAACTGTAACTTCCCGCTGCGGTATCCGCATACCCGCCGGCAACCGTGGCATCGTAGCCCGAGGCTACGTTAAACTCCCCGCCGCCAACAAAGGCATCTTCGCCCGAGGCGGTGTTTATATATCCGCCGCCAACCGTTGCCCAGCCGGACGAGGCAGTGTTGTAATATCCGCCGCCAACCGTGGCAGCGTTGCCCGAGGCGGCGTTGTTCGCCCCGCCGCCAACCGTGGCACAATATGCTGCGGTGTTGTAACACCCGCCGGCAACCGTGGCAAGACCGTTTGATGCGTCGTTGTTATATCCGCCGCCAACCGTGGCAACGTCGCCCGATGCAGTGTTGCCATATCCGCCGCCAACCGTGCAGTAATAATAATTCTGTCCGTTTGTGCCGGTGGTGCAAGCAAAACCGAGGTTGGTATGGGTATAGCGATAATCTCCATAAAGCATATTGTAAGCACCACCACGCGCAATGCCCAGTTGCCTTATTGTATAAAGCACCGAATCCGGTGTGCCACGCACCCAATCATTATCTATACCAACACTATCATTCCTTGGCGCCCAGGCAGTGCCGGTCCACTTCAGCACCTGACCGCTGCCTGCACCCATCTGATTCAGGTCTGCTGCTGCAATTGTGCCATCCTGAATCTTGGCGCTGGTAATCGCATTATCCTGAATCATTCCGGTTGAGATGGCGTTTGCCTGTCCTTCGTCAACAAACTTGGCGCTCAAGGCAACTGTATCCTTGCCCTGCAGTAGGTGGCTGTTTGCCGCAACCCGGGCGCTGTCAGTTGCCGGTGCAACCCGGGCATAGTCGGCAGTGTCTGAATAGGGCGCCTTGAAACTTGCGGCAACATCTGCCCGCACAATCGTGCCATCGGTTATCATTCCCGATGTTATGGAGTTTGCCTGATTCTCGTTCACATAACGGCCATCAAGTCCGGTGAGGTTGTAACCGCCTACTCTTTGAGCACCACCCGCGCTATCCACATAAAGATGGGAGTGAACTGCACGAGCAAAGGCGGTGGTATCCTTGCCCTGCAACAGGTCGGAATTGGCAGAACGCTCACTGAGATAACTGAATGCTGAACTCACAACCCTTAACCTGGGTGTTAATTCCGGTGTGATACCTATCTGCAGACTGAGCCAGACCGCGCCGGCATCCGGTATTGAGGTTATCGGGCTTACCGCACCCAAAAGAGCAGAGAATAGTCCGCTTTTTACATAAACCGTCTGGGTTTCGTTCCAGAATGGAGTTCCACCGGTCTCCTGCTGATACAACCGGAAGGTCATCTGATAGTTGCCATCCGGCACCTGGTTGCCTAAACTGTCGGTTAATCTGCCTTGATAGGAGAGCATCCTTGGGATGGTGATGGCATCAACTGCTGCAATCAGGTTGTCAGTTAAGGGTGCTGCGGCAACACCCTGAGAAGGCACAACAGCCGCATCATCTGCTGCCCAGAGCCACAGGCTCAAGGTAGC
>CAZNRV010000229.1:0-3488 GCA_964575495.1 uncultured bacterium | reverse complement strand
CGTCTGGAGATACAATCATCGACAATTATCTTTCAAAGAGCAAGAAAACCTTTTATTTAAGCGAATAATTCAATATTTAGGTCCGAAAAATTGAACTTTACCCTATTGTATCAAGGCGACATCTGGGGCGGTAAGACGATTGATGTCGGCAATATCTATGCGCTGCTGAATTACGATGCCAATGACACCACTCTGGAAATCAAGTATGTAACCGAGAATGGCTGGCGAATGGATGAGTGCCAACTTGAAACATTAACTACTCTACCCGCAGGACGTGGTTCACCAGGGCAGTATTCTTACAAATCGGGTGCTATTAACACTACCGAATACAGTTTCTATATCCCGATTGCGGATTTGCATGCGCTTTATCCTTATGAGGCAGATGGTGTCTGGGGTCAGGATGTTTATTTTCTGCCGCACACCTCGGTCTGGCTGGATGACGGCGACGAAGTAAAAGAGGAAGGCGAGCAGGGCGAGACCGGTTATGGCGGTGATGTGGTTATTGATAACCCGTGGTATGGTTATTTCTATATTACATTAATAAAGCCGACACCGACCGGCAATGACCCTGAGCCTTTTGAAGGCGCAACCTACACCCGCGGTTACTGGCAGCGCTACTGGTGGACACCGACCGCAAAGAGACCAAACCCGCCCCGCATCTGGACCGATGAGTTTAAGGCAGAGGCGCTTCCTGTGACCCTTGCGGGCGAGTATTTCTCCACACCACAGAACTTCTATGACTGGCTAAAGACACCGGTTGAGGGCGATATGTTTATTCAGTTTGAGGCGCAGTTAATCGCGCTCCACTGCAACCTGAAACTTACCGAAGACCTTGGCGATGCAATCTATAACGACTATAACCAGGCCGACGAGCCTTTTGAAGGAATGTCGGTTCAGGCGATTTATGACAGCGCCAACAAATACAATCGTTATACCGACCAAACGCTGCTTACCGAGATAAAGGATGTGATGGACGCCATCAACAACAACTACGAGTCTATCGACAAGGTGCTCTGGCAGGGCGGAATGGGTCAGGTGACAAATCTGAGCAATCCTGCCCGTTTGAGCGTGAGCCCGAATCCGTTCACTGCCACTGTGCGAATTCAGTTCCAGCAGGGTCTTAATGCGAACACGCGGGTGAGCGTTTATGACCGTGCCGGCAACAAGGTCAACGAACTGACCGTTTCTAACAATGAAGTGGTCTGGAACGGGACCGATGCCAATGGCAGGAAACTAACAGCCGGCGTGTATCTGCTCAAGGCTGAAGGTGCACAGGGTGCAAGCGCCCGTGTCGTAATCAGCAGATAGATACTGCTAAACCCATCAGGGAGAGCCTTCGGGCTCTCCCTTTTTGTTTGTAATCTTTTATGAAGGTCTGCCGAGCAATAGATAGGCGATTCCTAAGTAAATGGTGGTGCCAAAGATGTCGGCAAGTGTAGTAATCAACGGGGTGCTGGCAGTAGCCGGGTCACGCCTAAACTTGGTGAAGATAAAGGGCAGGACCACGCCGATAGCACCGCCAACAATCACATTGACCACCATCGCCAGAATCACCACTGGCGCAATCTTGATGCCCCCTCGGACAAAGCCCATAACAGAGATGCCCAAGCCCATTGTCAGCCCGAGTGCTGCGGCAATAAGAATCTCCTTGCCCAAGAGAAAAACCCAGTCCTTCATTCTGACCGTGCCCACTGCCAGCGCCCGAATTACTAAGGTTGCGGACTGAGAACCGGCATTGCCAGCCGTGTCTACAAGCACGGGCAGAAAGGTTACCAGCACGACATATTTTGCCAGCATTGCGGAAAAGCCCTGAATGATGCCGCCGGTGATTAAGTCCATCACCAAAAGGGCAAGGAGCCAGACCACCCGGCTACGATACAGAAGCCTTACCGGCACTTCACGCAGTTTGGTGATGAAGGTCAAATCAATCCTGCCCGGATGGATACCGGAAATCTTGGTGATATCTTCGGTTTGCTCTTCGCGCAGGACATCCAGGATATCATCAATGGTAACAATACCTAAGAGAACCCCTTCATTATTTACCACCGGCAGCGCGGTCAAATCATATCGCTGCATAACCCGGGCTGCCTCCTCCTGGTCAAGCGTGGCTTCAACCGAGATAAACTGATTGTCCATCACCGCTTCAATCCGGTCATCCGGGGCAGCGAGAATCAGTTTTCTTAACGGGATGTCATCCAAAAGGCGGTTCTTCTCATCCACCACATAGACGGTATTGATGGTCTCGGCATCAACCCCATTTTTGCGGATGTGCTCCAGCGCCTGTTTTACAGTCCAGTGGGGAAAGACTGAGACATAGTCCGGGGTCAAAAGCCTGCCGACGCTGTTTTCAGGAAAGCCGAGGCTTAAAAGGGTCTCGCGCCGGTCTTCTGGTGAAAGGAGGTTGAGAGCGCGCTGAATTAATGATGGTGGCAGGTCTTCAATAAGTTCGGTCCGGTCATCCGGCGCCATTTCGGCAATCAGCAACTTGACCTGCTCATCGGAGAGGTTTTTAATCAGGGTTAATTGCGTATCCGGGTCAAACTCGGCAAAGACCTCGGACTGCAAATCCCGGGGCAAAAGCCGGAAAAGAACCACGATTTCCGGGTCCTTAAGGCTGGCAATCAGGTCGGCGATGTCCGGCGCAGGCCAGTGGGAAAGGACATCCTTGAGCGCATGCCAGTCCTTTTGCCTGAGCATCTCAGTAATCTCCGGCTCAAGCAGCTGTTTCAGGATATTGATTTTCTTTCTTTCTGGCATAATGGACCTTTCCGTCGCTATCTTAACCCAATAATGCTCTTGAGGCAAGTTTTTTCTTGCTGATTTTTCTTGACACCTTAAACCATTAAGGCAAAATTTACTGTTGATTTACCGATTTGTAATGCTGTTGACGAGTGTAATCTGCTGGGTTTTCTGCTCGTGCCCGGGCAGACCGAAGACAGCGCCACCTGTTTCGGTTCAATCTGAAAACCAGACCGCTCCAGCGCAATTGAAGGAACCTTCGCAAATGGAAAAGGGAGTATCTTTTCAGCGGGATGTCCTGCCCCTGCTACGCGAACTTGCCGGTGACTGCCATACCGCTGAAGATAAGGCGGGCAACTACGCACTTGATTCCTATGAAGCGATAATGGCAGGAGGCACCGATTCAATTCCCAATGTGGTTCCAGGAAAACCTGACAGCAGTCTGCTTTACCTTTACCTGCTCAGGGGTCATCCCTTCGGTAAAAAGCCGGATTCAACCCAACTGGCGACAATCCGCAACTGGATTCTGCAGGGTGCAAAAAACAATTAGTTTAGAAAATGGCACTTGAGGCAACGGTGCGCTGGGTTGATAATATGCAGTTCGTCGCGGTTGCCGGCTCAAATCACGCACTGGTGATGGACACCGGTAGTGAACAGGGCGGTACTGATACCGGCGCGACACCGATGGAACTTTTGCTTATCGCCCTTGCTGGCTGCACCGGAATGGATGTGGTGTCGCTCTTGAAGAA